>NZ_JADFCM010000001.1:1200000-1500000 GCF_015234585.1 Pseudalkalibacillus hwajinpoensis | reverse complement strand
GGCATATTTGATGATTTCGCCTTGTCCACAGCAAGCCTTAATGAGGGATTCGTTTCCGGATCGCCCCCTCCTTGCTTGGCAGCTACAAAGATTTCCTTAGCTAGCTTCATAAATACTTTTCCACGTTTAGCATCTTGAGCGTTTTTTCTACGCTGTATATTTTTCCATTTGGAATGTCCTGCCATCTAAGAGAACTCCTTTCAAATGAACTGATTTCCCAACTATATCATAGGACTCAAGTCTCCGAAAAGAGTTATGCATATGTAGTCGAGCAGGCTACTGCCCGCTCGTTATTTTTGTTATTTATTGTTTTCAAATGGACGTTTTGCAGCATTTCCAATATCATCTAATATGGCATTCACATCTGCCTGTACCTCTTCAAAACCATCTCCATCTTCGAGACGGTTATTAACATCGCCCATTCGACCAAACACATTTTCATCTGTTGAGATTGACACGTTCTTTTGCTTTGTTACTTTTGCTACCTCGCTGCGAACCTTGTCTTTAACATCTGCATCGTTTTGGTCGTTTGTATCAACGGCAATCATAATTTGATCACCATATACGATAACTCGAGCATCATCCACGTTCTTAAGCTTATTGATTCGTTTAGCTAGTCGTGTAGAAAGCTCATTATCATAACCTGAATAATTGTTATCTGTACGCATATATCCAGGGCCATTCATGCCATTTCGCTTATCGATTTGCTTTTTGTCAGGGGCCTTAACTCCGTTCGAATAGTCACGATCAATCATATCCGTTACTGCACCTTCACGGTAATCACCGTTATTATCTTCACTTGTGTAGTAACCAATTGGACGTGCTGAGTCGTTATAACGCGTATCCATCGCCTCATTATCAGCTGTACAGCCGATCAAACCACCTGCGAGCATCATCGTTGAAAGCGTCAAGACTGTTTTCTTCATATTTAAAACCTCCTTTCACCTTTAGAATGTGAGGAGGCTTATCATTTTAATCTGTTAGTTCTAGGTAACAGAGGGACCTACTTCAGAATCGAGTTGATAAACCGTGATCTAAGGTCGTTTTGTTGTGCCATTTTAACTAATAGGGCACTTCTTCCATTTGGATTCATCAACCATTCTCGGTAGAAATCGGCAGGATAGGCTAGAAGCCTACACAACAAAGGGTTCTCCAAGCAATGTCGAACAGTCGGGATATGAGATCGTGACCATTCATCCAGTGACCAGTTACAGTGAGGCAGCATTCGATTTATTAACTGCAAAAAGTCATATTCATGAGGGGCATAGTTCGCAAGGTCACCATCAATCAATAATAATGTATCCGTACGAAAGATAAAATTATGATGTGCGGGGTCGCCGTGAACAATGCATTTATCACGGAGAGCATTTCGTTCCAATTCTTCGATCGCTGTCATACCCGAAATGACTTCTTCCCCTACAGAAATATAATACTGAATGAATTGTTTTTCATTTGCAGATATTAGAGAAGATCCTACTTCATTCTTGAAGCGAATTAAACGGTTCGTCCACTTACGAGTAAGTGATACGGGAAAAATATCTTTACTGACTAATCCTATACTTTCTTGATGAAAGTGTGCTACTTTCTCAATCGCTAAAAGCCGATCTTCTTTCAATGAGTAATTGAGCGTTCGGCCCTTCATTGTTTTCATACAGGCAAAATATAGTCCCCCGTCCTCCTTAAGCCAATCGCCATCTGGAAATGGAATGAAAGTAATAAAAGAATCTGAACAGTGATGTGAGAGGTGTATTTGCTTTCTTAACGATTCCTTTTTTACAGATCCTTTCAAATAAACCGATACCCCAGTAATCAATCTGCCCTTCCAAACAAATGAATTAACACGTTCTAAATGAAGAAAAAAAGGACGTACCCTTTCCAGGATACCGTCCTCTTTTTCCTTAGCGTGATTCTGCATAGCTACTTTCCATGCCCATGTAATCATCCATCATTGGCGCTTTATTCGCTCCCTGAACAAATCCCGGATTAGCATATTGCGGCATTTGGTGATAGGGTGATACGTTCGGATTCCCACCACATCCACAGTCGTGCTGTTGATAAGGTGATACCATTGGCTGATTCGGGTAACCCGGAGGCATCATCATGCCTGCTACGTTCTCATTTGGATAGCCATAAGCTCCCATTACAGCTTCAGGATATTCTTCATTTCCTTTATGGCCATAAGGTGATGGCATACCATTCCCATTCATTGAAGCACCTGCGACGTTTGGGTAGCCCATATTCATTTGCGGATAACCGGAAGCTGCACCTGCTACAGCACCTGGGTATCCACCATTGTTCCCTTTGTGCCCGTAACCTTCATACGCACCTGCTACGTTTTGATTTGGATAACCCTGGTTCCCATCATATTGCATGCCACCTACTGAGCCTGGGTAACCTCCATTGTTATCTTTGTGCCCATAACCTTCATACGCACCCGCTACGTTTTGATTTGGATAACCCTGGTTCCCATCATATTGCATGCCACCTACTGAACCTGGATAACCACCATTATTTCCTTTGTGACCATAACCTTCATACGCACCCGCTACGTTTTGATTTGGATAACCCTGGTTCCCATCATATTGCATGCCACCTACTGAACCTGGATAACCACCATTATTTCCTTTGTGACCATAACCTTCATACGCACCCGCTACGTTTTGATTTGGGTAACCCTGATTCCCATCATATTGCATGCCACCTATTGAGCCTGGATAGCCTGACATTTGTTGATTGGCTTTATGACCGTAGCTTGCTCCTGCTACATCTGAGCTTTCTTCGCCCATTCCATAATTATTTTTATTAGCCCCACCGACAGAACTCTTATTTCCATATTGATATGCGCCTGCTACATTCTGATTAGGATAGCCGTCACCTTGATTATACGCGCCTGCTACATTCCCAGAAGGCGCACCGAAATTCGGCTGACCATACCCTTCATAAGCCCCAGCTACTTCAGAGCTTTCCTCTCCTTTATGGCCATAATTATTCATTTCTGCTCCAGCAACTGAACCTGGATAGCCACCTTTATTTCCATAGCCTTGATACATCCCAGCCACTTCTCCTGGAGAGCCATTTTGATTACTTTTGTTCCCATAACCATCATATACACCAGCAATATTCTGGTTGTTTGGGAAGCCCATATGCGCTCCGCCTATAGAAGTTGGATACCCCGGGTAACCTCCATTGTATTCTTTGTTCGCATAATTCGTTGCACCCGCTACATTATTAGGATAGCCCTGGTTCATTGGCGGTGGGGGCATTTCCATTGATGAGGATTCAAATTCGCTCAGCACTTCTTCGTCATTCATTGGATAGAATAAATTTTCTGCTTTCTTCGCTTTCTCAACAGGTTTCTTCGCAGCTGCCTTTTTCTCTTCTACTTTCTTCTCAGCCTTCTTTTCAACAGGCTTCATTTTCTTTTCAGGCTTTATTTCTTTTGGCTTAACCTTTTTAGGCTTCTCTTCTTGAGGCATCATGTTCATATTCATGTTCATGTTCATATTCAATTCATTGTTGATCGGCATTGTCATTGAAGGCTTCTCTTTCGGCTTCATCATTGGCTTTTCTTTTTTCTTAGGCATTTCTTTTTTCATTTCTTTAATCGGCATTTCCTTCTTCTTTACCGGAACACCGCCAGATGGTATTTTCACTTTCATACCAGGCATAATCATATTAGGATTGTTAAGCTGTGAATTAACAGCTTTTAGTTGTTCAAAATCAACACCATATTTTTTAGCGATTTTCCACAAAGTATCGCCTTTTTGAACGACATGTATTTTCAAGCTAAAAAACTCCCTCCTGTAATCAGTACAATGAAATTCAGTACAGTGTATGCGTGACTGGGCAGATTGCTACCTTTTTTAAAGGATAAGATCATCACATTAATATGCAGGAGCAAGTGTAGCTATGTATAGTGTCTCTCTCTTCAATAAAAAAAGGAATCAAACATCATGTCTGATTCCTTATCCATCATGCTCGATCAAGCATTCGATTCAATGCTTTAATTGCGTAGAAGGATGTTTCTTGATCAACGATTATTTGATTCGTTTTCTTTCCACTTTGTACTTCCTCAAGCGCCCAAAGAAGGTGGGGCATATCGATTCGATTCATTGTAAGACAAGGACACATATTTGGGTTTAAAGAAACAATTCTTTTATCTGGATGCTGTTGAATGATCCGATTCACAAGATTCATTTCTGTTCCGATTGCCCATTTCGTACCTGGCTCTGCTTCCTCAATGGTTTCAATAATCATTTTAGTAGATCCTGATAAGTCAGAACGTTTAACAACGTCAATACTGCATTCTGGATGAACAATGACGGACATATCAGGATCATTCTCTCGAATTTGTGCGATGTTTTGAACTGTAAACTTTTCATGGACGGAACAATGACCTTTCCAAAGAATCACCTTAATTGCATCATAATCTCCCTCATATTCAAGCGTATCCGTTATTGGATCCCACACTGCCATCGCTTCAAGTGGAATACCAAGGTCGTAAGCTGTATTCCGCCCAAGATGCTGATCAGGTAAAAATAGGATGCGTTCTTTTTGAGTAAAACCCCACTCAACCATTGCTACAGCATTTGAAGATGTAACAGTTGCCCCTCCGTTTCTTCCAACAAATCCTTTAATAGCTGCCGTTGAATTTACATAAGTTAGGGGAAGAATGGTCTCTCCAAAAAGATTAATGAGATGGCTCCAAGCACGTTCAGTTTGATGAATATTCGCCATATCAGCCATCGAACATCCCGCTCGCATATCAGGTAAAATAACCGTTTGATCTTCTTCAGTTAAAATATCTGCTGTCTCGGCCATAAAATGAACACCACAAAAGACTATTGCTTCTGCCTTCTTATTCCGAGCGGCAAGCTGGGCAAGTTGAAGTGAATCTCCGGTATCATCTGCAAATTGAACGACTTCATCTTTTTGATAGTGATGGGCAGGTAAATACAAACGCTCCCCCATCTCTGCTTTAATCGCTGTGATTTTTTCTACCATCTCTTGATCTGATAGTTCTTTGTATCGATCAGGAAGTCCGTTCGATCGCTTCAACGCATCTAAAATACTCATTTCTCTTCCCCTTTCATTCGTAAGCTAATATCAAGGCTTTTAACAGAGTGTGTTAAGCAGCCGAGTGAAATAAACTGAACACCTGTATCACGATAAGTTGCAAGGTTCTTAAGCGTGATGCCCCAGAAGCTTCAGTTATAATGTGGTCAGGTACTAACTGCGCGTATGAAGCGACTTCTGTAGGAGAACAATTATCAAACATAATAATATCTGCTCCCACATTCACCGCTTGACGAACTTCTATTTCAGATGACGTCTCAACTTCAATTTTGGTCATATGCCCTAAGCGACCTTTCACATGTGCTACAGCCTGTTCGATACTACCAAACTGGGCAATGTGATTATCTTTTAACATTACCCCGCTATCAAGTGTCATTCGATGATTAAATCCTCCTCCACTCCTTACTGCATACTTCTCATACATTCTTAACCCAGGCGTCGTTTTGCGTGTATCACAGATCCGAATCGATGAATCCCCCAAAATTTCCACAGCATGAGAAGTCATCGTTGCAATACCGCTCATTCGCTGTATCATATTTAAAACAACCCGTTCTCCCGTTAATATTGTGCGAACATTTCCTTTAACAGAAGCAATTACTTCACCAGTTTGAACGTGATCGCCATCTTCGACGTAAACCTCGACACAAATATCCCGATCAAGAAGTTCAAACCCGGTCTCGATTACCTGATGCCCACAAAAAACGCCAGCCTCTTTCATTACAAATAGCGCCTCAGCTTGATCCTCTGAACGAAATAACAACTCACTTGATAAATCAACATTTCCAATGTCTTCAATAAAAAACTGTTCGAGATCTTTTTTGACTTTCAGCCCAATCATCGCAATATATCCCCCTGAGTATTCTTTTTTGCTTCCACTCTTGCTTCTGATCTGGATAATCTGCGCGATAATGCCCTCCTCTGCTTTCCTCACGAAGAAAAGCTGAAGTTGCCATTAACCACCCTACCTGAAACATATTGTATCGCTCGATTGACTGTATTTTTAAATCCTCAACTAGCCTCATTTCATCCAGCTGAAGCATTCTTAGCGAGTAAGCTAACCCATCACTTGTTCTCACCATTCCTACATGTTGTTCCATTATGTTTTTTAACTCATTTGTTGTTAACAAAGGTTCATGAAGTTGAAAATGTGAGCTCTCCAATTTACCTTCCGTAACGTTCCGTTTATTTTGAAGAATCCACTCCGACGCTTCACTAGCAAATACAATTCCCTCCAAAAGAGAATTGCTTGCAAGACGGTTAGCACCGTGTACACCTGTATGAGCGACCTCACCAAGAGCAAATAAACCTTCTATGGATGTTCTACCAACCTGGTCCGTCATTACTCCGCCCATAAGAAAATGGGCGCCTGGTTTCACGGGAATGATTCCCTCAGCTAATCTTACGCCATGACTTTTACACTGCTTAGCGATTGTTGGAAATCGTTCTTCAAACTGTGAAACCTTTGATATGTCAAGATATACAGTCGAAGCCTCTTGTTGAATCTCTCTCGCAACGACATCTCTTGGGGCGAGATCTAATTGGTCATGCTTACCTTCCATTAAACGCTTGCCTTCAGACGTTAATAAAATGCCGCCTTCTCCTCGGACAGCTTCTGAAATAAGGAACGATTGCTCGGTGTCTCCTGCATACATTGTAGGATGAAACTGCATAAATTCTAGGTCGGCTAGAACGGCTCCGGCACGATAAGCCATCGCAAGACCATCGCCCGTTATTGATAGTTCATTTGAAGTAACAGGATAAAGTTGCCCCGCTCCTCCGGTAGCGAGAATAGTGTACGCTGAATTAATAAGCATTCTTTCACCTTCTTGATTGATCGCTTCAGCTCCAATACACTGCCCATCTTTCATTGTTAAGTCAACGATTTGATGATGCTCAATGATCGTACACTTTCTTTGAACACGCTTCATTAGCGTTAAAACAATTTCTCTCCCCGTCGCATCTCCCCCAGAATGATAAATACGTGAAACACTATGAGCTCCTTCTTTACACCTTTTATACTTTCCATCAGCTTCTTGATCAAAATGAACTCCTAAGTTTATGAGCTGATCGATTTGATCTGGTCCTTTTCTGACCAAAAGTTCCGTTAGTTCTTCATTATTATGAAAAACCCCGGCACGAATCGTATCAAAAAAATGATTTGTCCAGCTGTCTTCATCAGCTGTAGCTGCGGCAATTCCTCCTTGTGCAAGCATTGAATTGCTTTGTCCAAACTTAGACTTTGTGATAACAGTCACATTCTTTTGCGCCGAAAGAAGTTCGGCCACCATCAATCCACTCACGCCACTTCCAATTACTAATACATCTGTTTTTAGCTGATTCATGAAATCCCTTCTCTCGCTGAACAATATGGAGATTACACCAAAGTAAATTAACATGTGTCTTGACACCTATATTTACATATATTTAAATAAATAACAAGACGGAATATAAGCGAGGAGATTAAAATGATTTATTTAGACTACGCAGCTTCAACACCGATGTCAGAAGCTGCAATTGAGGCATATACTCATGCCGCACAGCATTTCTATGCAAATACACAAAGTTCTCATGATGCTGGCACCGACGCTTCTCATTTACTAGAAGCTGCGCGTAGTTCAATCGCCTCTCACATAAATGGCGAACCATCAGGAGTTTATTTTACATCTGGTGGAACAGAATCAAATATACTTGCTCTTAGAAGTTTAGTAAAAATGTATGCTAAAGGACATTTGATTACTTGTGCTGCAGAGCATTCTTCCGTTTTGCATACATTCTCTCAGCTAGAACAGGAAGGATATGAGGTAACATATCTTTCTTATGATCATAATGGGCATGTATTACTTAGTGAATTGTTAAAGACTATTCGTGAAGACACGATTTTAGTATCGATCGCCTTTGGGAATAGTGAAATAGGAGCCGTTCAGTCAATGAAAGAAATCGGAGAAGAACTTGCGAAGCGTCACATTCTTTTCCATACAGATGCGGTACAGGCTTTCGGCAAAATCGCGATTAATGTCAAGGAGATGCATATCTCTGCATTATCCGTTTCATCCCATAAGGTATATGGACCAAAAGGTGTTGGCGCATGCTATATTGCACCGTCTTTAGCATGGAGGCAGAATTTACCCGGAACCGTTCATGAAAAAGGATTTCGTCCTGGTACCGTAAATGTTCCAGGCATTATGTCCTTTGCTGCAGCAGCAGAAGAAACGATTCATGCGTTGAACTCGAACCAAACAAAATATACAAACTTACGTGCCTACCTCGTGAATAAACTTACTCATCCGAATATTGTCATCGAGGGAGAAGAAGGACTACGACATATTATCGGACTTCGAATAAAAGGGCTGGAAGGACAATATGTCATGCTAGAGCTGAATCGCAAAGGAATTGCTATTTCAACTGGATCAGCCTGTTCAGTTGGCCAACAGCAGCCTTCAAAGACATTACGAGCAATGGGGAGATCGGATGATGAAGCTAGAGAGTTAATTCGTATAAGCTTTGGAAAAAGAACTACACAGAAAGAAATCGAGAAAATAGCAGACGTATTTCATGAAATCCTTACACGCACTTCCGTAACAAAGATATAATAAGGGTACACATCGTGGTCTTCGAAAGGGGTTTTCAATAGTGGGACAAGAAGGAGAAAAAATTCTGGGTGAGAACAGGAGGTTACTCATTCTTCAATGGCTGAAAGAGAGCGAAAAGCCTTTAACAGGAAGTGATTTATCAAAACGAACCAATGTCAGCAGACAAGTGATTGTCCAGGATATTTCTTTGTTAAAAGCAAGAAATGAACCGATTATCGCTACTTCCCAAGGATATGTCATGTTCTCTTCAGATCGGAAAGATACAAAGCAAGAACAAGTGATTGCATGCAAGCATTTACCAGAAGATACAAAGAATGAACTCTATACAATAGTTGATAACGGAGGGACTGTGAAAGACGTCACCGTTGAGCATCCTCTTTATGGACACTTAACAGCTTCACTTTACGTAGGAAATCGCTTTGAAGCAGATCAATTTCTTTCTAAGCTCTCTATGACAAATGCTTCTCTTTTGTCCGAGCTTACTTCTGGTGTTCATCTTCATACAATCGAAGCAAACTCTAAATCACAGCTTGAGGCTGTTATCAACGCATTAAAACACGAAGGGTTTCTATTAGAACAGGACTAATTCTAAAAACTTTATTTTCCAATAGAAAAGAACGGCTCAGATGCCGTTCCTTTTTATTGCATTCCTATCGCTATTTATTCGTTACAACAAAGCAGGGGTACTCTCCTAATACAGAAATACCAATACCAAGCGCTTGAATTTCTTCCATTACGCCTTTTAAGAGTACATCGCGGTTAGGACGTTCGACATCAATAATAAAGAAATAGTTACCAAGTCCTGTTTTCATTGGGCGAGACTCGATTTTCGTTAAATTGAGATTACGCCATGCAAATGCCGCAAGCACTTGATGGAGGGCTCCAGGATAATCTGAAGGAAGAATAATCTTGTAAGTGACGCGGTCTTCCCGAAATAGGTTAGTTCTCGGGAGCGGTTCAGCCGTTTGATGTAAAACAAGAAAGCGAGTATCATTATCTTCTGTATCATGTATGTCAGCCTGTGCAATGGTTAATCCGTATTTTTCTGCAGCAAGTTCATTACCAATTGCTGCCTCTTCGATCTTTCCGGTACTCTGCACATATTCCGCTGCAGCACTTGTAGACGCTGCATTACTAAGCTCAGCTTGAGCTAACTCCTTTTGTAGAAAAACATGGCATTGGGCTATCGCGTGCGGATGCGAAAGAACTCGAGTAATCTTTGTCCAATCGTTTTGATCAGGATGGATCAGTAAGTGCTGTCGAATTGGCAATACAAGCTCTCCTACGATTGGAAGTGAAACTTGCTGCGAAAGAAGATCAAGCGTCATATTAACGGAGCCTTCAATCGTATTCTCTAGAGGAACAACGCCATAGTCAACAGAACCATTTTCTACTGCTTCAAGGCATGCGCGAATCGTAGGAAAAGGTGTCCGATCCTCGTCTTGAAATAACGTTTTTGCTGCGATTTCTGTAAAAGTTCCTTCTGGTCCAAGAAAACCTATCTTCTTTTGATTATCCATTTTCTCCCCCTATGCTCCAGATCCAATAATTTCAGCATTGTTTACGGCTTCGATGTCTTTAATTTTCTCAAGTAAATTGCTTAAGCGTAAGTTTGTTTCACCAATTTCCATTGTTAAAATAACCGTAGCATAGCCCTGTAGGGGAATCGTCTGGTTAATCGTCAATAAATTGCAACCAAGTGAGGCTACTGTGCTAAGCACTCTAGAAAGTGCTCCTGAACGATCTTCCAAATGAACCGAGAGCGTTACGATCTGTTCAATGATCATCGTATGAAACGGTAAGATTGTGTCACGATATTTATAGAATGCACTCCGACTTACGCCAACTTCATCAATGGCTTCTCGAACTGATTCCACAGTGCCACTTTCAAGAAGAAGCTTGGCTTGCAGCGTTTTCAACATCGAATCAGATAGGACATCTTCCCGAACGAGATAAAAATTCTTATCGTCTTTGCTCATTCTTCCCCTCTCCTCTATCGCGGCCAGCTACGACCGATAATCGTCTACCATTTGCAGGTTTGCTATGTTCATGTAGCTCTATGTAAAAAAAGACCGCCCTTCCATGAGGACAGTCTTCTCCGTTTATCAGTCTACGAACTCAAATTCGAACTCCAGAATTCGAACCGCATCTCCATCCTCAGCTCCACGCTCTCTTAGCGCATCATCAATTCCCATGCTACGCATTTGTTGCGCGAACCTGCGAACATTGTCTTCTCGGTTAAAGTCTGTCATCTTGAATAGCTTTTCAATTCGTGGTCCGTTAACAACGAATGTTCCGTCGCTATCACGCGTTACAAAGAACTCAGGTGCACCTTTTTCGTGACGGTACATCACGCGAGTCTCTTCTTCCTTCTCTTCATCAAGAGGGAACTCAGGTGTTGTCTCAAGCTTGTCTGCAATTTCAAACAATACTTCCTGGACACCTTGTCGCGTTACAGCAGAAATCGGATAAATCGGGAAATCTTCCTCAAGCTTTTCCTTGAAAATTTCAAGATTTTCTTCAGAATCTGGAAGATCCATTTTATTAGCGACAATGATTTGCGGACGTTCCATTAGACGCATTTTATATTGCTTTAACTCATCATTGATCTTCAAGTAGTCTTCATAAGGGTCTCGCCCTTCCATACCAGACATATCAATGACGTGAACGATAACTCGTGTTCGTTCAATGTGTCGAAGGAACTGATGGCCAAGGCCAACACCTTCATGAGCGCCCTCAATTAATCCAGGTAAATCAGCCATAACGAAACTGCGTCCATCTTTTGTATCAACAACACCTAGATTTGGTGCAATCGTTGTAAAATGGTATGCTGCAATCTTGGGCTTCGCTGCTGATACTACGGATAGAAGCGTTGACTTACCTACACTAGGAAACCCAACAAGTCCAACATCAGCTAGAACCTTAAGCTCTAAAGTAACATCTTTTTCTTCCCCAGGTTCACCATTCTCTGAAAGCTCTGGTGCCGGGTTAGAAGGTGATGCAAAACGTGAATTCCCACGTCCGCCTCGACCGCCACGCGCTACAGTTGCACGTTGCCCGTGCTCAGTTAGATCCGCAATAACTTCTCCCGTTTCCGCATTAGATACAATTGTACCAGGTGGGACCTTTACAACCATATCTTCTGAATTACGGCCATGCTGATTCTTCGAGCGACCATGCTCACCTGTTTTGGCTTTAAAATGACGATTGTAACGGAAGTCCATAAGCGTACGAAGACCTTCTTCTACTTCGAAAATGACGCTTGCGCCTTTTCCTCCGTCGCCTCCTGCAGGACCGCCATCCGGTACATATTTCTCTCGACGGAAGGCTACCATACCATTTCCGCCATCGCCTGCTTTAACAAATACTTTGACCTGATCTACAAACATACTTTCACCTCATTTAATCAAAAACGTGCTAACTAGCTCCTGACCCGTTTGCTCTAATTCAATCAATTTAGCGCTTTTCACCTCAGGATTTTCGAACGCCAGCTTGAGCTTGTTTTGATCGGAAACTTCACCTTGAAAATCAAAAACAAGATGAATTTCTTCGTGGTACAACTGAAGCGTTAATAACAAGTGATGATCTGATGGAACTTTCACATAAGAATCAAGCACTGTTGTACATCGAGAGATTAACTCGATAAGATCCGCTTCATAAACGCAAATATCATACTCGTCTCCGATCACTTCAAAATCCAACTGAAATAAATGGTTACACCAGTTAAACGTTAATATATATTCTGCAAGTTTCGGAGCATTTAAATTCGATAATTTTGCTTCCTGTCTCGACTGGATAATAATTTCTTCGATAATTTCCTTTGCCCTGTCTACATGATCCAGTGCAAGGTTTCCCTTGATCAGCTGCAAACGATTTAACTAATCATGACGAGAATGGCGCAGAACGTCAAAGGTATTCCAATTTTTAGACATAATTGCACTCCCAATGCTCTAACCATTTCCTTCATTATAACAATAGATCTTTTCTGTATGTTACTTTGGATTAAAAGAAAACAATCTTACGCGAATTCATTGTGCATCGTCACTTATCCATCTCATTTTCTCCATTATATCAAAAAACTCTAACCGTTCGGTTAGAGTTTTTCTTAAGTTGCTTATGCTTCCTTAGCAACTGGATATACACTTACTTGTTTACGGTCACGTCCAAGACGCTCGAATTTCACGACGCCGTCGATTTTCGCATATAGAGTGTCGTCTCCACCGCGGCCAACGTTTGTACCAGGGTAGATCTTAGTTCCGCGTTGACGGAAAAGAATCGAACCGCCGGATACGAACTCGCCGTCTGCGCTCTTCGCGCCAAGACGCTTGGAGATTGAATCACGGCCGTTTTTTGTACTACCTACACCCTTTTTCGATGCGAAAAACTGTAGATTCATTTTCAACATATTGTCCCACCTCCTATGTGTGAGTAATTTGGATGTGCTTGCCATATTCCTCGGCAATAGCAGAAATGGATACTTCCATTCCTTGAAGGAGAAGTTGAACATTCTCATCTATACGTTGTTCCAGATGATCCGGAACAGTACAGCTGAGGTAGCCGCCTTCATCCTCCATATCAACTATGAGAGTTACATCGCAAAGGGATTCAATCGCATTCACCGTCCCAATCGACACAGCAGAAACACCTGCACAAACTAAATCATAGCCATAAGGGCCAGAATCAGCGTGTCCAGAAAGGGAAAATGAAAGGATGCGATTGTTAGAATCTCGCTTCAGCTTGAAACGTATCATCTTAGATATCCTTAAGCGTTAATTTTGTCGATAACTACTTTAGTGTAAGGTTGACGGTGTCCTTGCTTACGACGGTAGTTTTTCTTTGGCTTATATTTATAAACCGTGATTTTCTTACCTTTACCGTGCTTATCAACTTTACCAGTTACAGTAGCGCCATCTAGCATAGGAGAACCAACTTTAATGTCATCTCCACCTACCATTAGCACACGGTCAAAAGTAACCGTTTCACCAGCTTCAGTGTTTAGAAGCTCGATGTAGATTTCTTGACCTTCAGTAACCTTGATTTGTTTACCACCAGTTTCAATAATTGCGTACATACGTGCACCTCCTCTAATACTAAGACTCGCCATTGCAGGTGCTAGAAACTAGCTTAAAAACCTGTTCTTGAGCGGTTGTAGCTCTTTGGGTGCTTCCAAACGAACTAACCACTAAATCATACCACAGCTAAAATTGCCATGTCAATGCGATTAACGTGACTTATTTTACACAAACCGACTTAACGGAAGTCCGGACTTTTTTCGTTGCATCTCAAATAGTCCTAGCTTTGTAAATCCTCCAACTTTTAAGCGTTTATCTGTTTCTTCTTTGCTTTTCATTAACGCATGAAGGTTCTGTTGCTCTTCTTTCTCGACTCGTAAAAAATCGACGACAATCAATCCACTAATGTTGCGAAGTCGAAGCTGTTTCGCAATTTCGTCCACCGCTAATCGATTCACTTCGAAATGAGTTTCATTTTTCGTCCCAAGCTTTACTCCTCCAGTATCGACGTCAATAGCTGTCAATGCATGCGTTTCTTCAATATGAAGATTCGCTTTCCCCATTTTAATGGTTTTCTTCATATTCAGAATGGTATCTTCAAGCTTATCAAGCTTTTTTTTCTTCTCATTCAATTCCATCAGGGTCGCATTCTTTGATAAAAGCGGAAAAAACGAGCTAACCGCTTCGGAGGAATTTGCCGCTAAACTACTCACCCGATGAAGGGGATATAGTTTGCTCACTTCCTCCCCAAGGCCACTGTTTTTTTTCACCATACTAGGCGCTCGTTGTGTAGAGGATTGTTCGAGAATACGCAGCCATTCTTTACGATGAGACTGTAATTCCGCTAAAAGAGCTTCTTCCTTTATGTATCCTGCACTAGTTCTAAAGATAACACCTTCTTGCTCTATACAATATTTATCTGCAAATTGGAGTAGTTCTTCACGATTTGTAGTTAACTGCTTCGATACAGCTGAGTATCCTGCATAAGGCATGTAGACTAAGTGATCCAACGTCAGCTTAATTAGCTCTGTAACAATTGGGCCCTTCCGATCAACGCCTGGATGCTTTACTTGAACAAGAATAGCCTGTCCTTCTTGAACGCATTCAGAAACAGCCGGTAATGGTTCTCCAGCTGTCTTTTTCCCTTGCGCTAAAACAAATTCTTCTCCATTTAATAACCCGGGTTTTCCACTGCCTAGAGAGATAAAGGCGGCGTTTTTGCCATCTAATACGGAAGACACTTTTCCGAGAATAATATCTCCTTGAGAAGGCTTCCTATTCGTCAACGTTTCCGCCCATATATCTGTAAATTCATTATTTATTTCAATAGCTGCTGCCCGCCATTGATTTCTCTCAAGAACAATTAATCGCATAGCCGTTCTCCTTTAGTAGCTTTTCTTTAGTTTACCTAAATAGCGTTCCCACTGCACAGGCAATTTGATTTTTTTTGAAATAAGCCTCCAGTAAGAAATGTTCATCTGTTTCAATATTCAAATCTTGTATGAGGATATGGTAATGCTTCCCTCGTGAAAAGGTTGCTAGCAGGTCATTTAAGCGCATATCTGGAGCAATTGTAACAACCTGTTTTTTCCCATTAAACGATTTAGAATAGCGTTCAAGTAAAAATCTAAAATAAATATAAGGATGATGTTTCCATTCTTTAAATTGTGATACAGACAGAAAGACAATCACCATCCACAAATTAAGATGAAAAGGAAATAATATCGCTGTTAAAATAATAAGAAGTGAAAAGCAAAACAACGAAGAATATAGCATCATTTTGTGAGCCGATTTAAAGGGAAGACGCAAAGAATAAAGAAGAAAGAGGAGCTTCCCGCCATCGAGTGGCCAAATCGGCAGCAAATTAAACAAAAGAATCATGACATTATGAAGCATAAAGAGATCGAACATGTCATTCCATATTCCCATATAATGGAGCGTCGCGCCAACCCCCATCATCCAAACATGCTGTAACGGCCCTGCGAGAATGACAATAAGCTCTTCTTTCAAGGGACGATTCCCATGTTCATCAACTACGGCTACGCCCCCAAATGGTAATAAAACAATCTCATTGATACGCCATCCTAAAAAACGGGCTGCCCCCGCATGCCCTAACTCGTGAATGAGGACAACTAAGAAGAGCAGCAGCATCTCTCTAAACCTACCTGTTAAGATGGAAAGACCAATCGTCATCCAAAATAGTGGATGGATCGTTATCATTTTCACCATTATTTGATTGGCACAACTTGAAGCGGATCAATAAATGCCTCGTTCTTCTTAATGGCAAAATAGAACGTTCCTGTCTTCCCATCATCAGAATTCGACACGCTTCCAAGTTGATCCTTTGTTTGAACAAAATCATAGATCGATACATCCACCGAATCTAGCATCCCATACCATGATTCACTACCATCCGTATGCTGAATCACAACTGTCTGCCCAATTCCTTCTTTCTCACCTGCATATGTCACTACTCCTGCATCGATTGCTTCAACATCGGAGCTTAAAACCGTTTCAACCATAATTCCTTTGCCCGTCGATTCAAAGTTTTCAAGGACTTTTCCGCTCGCAGGAAGAGCATAGCTTGGTGCTTCCCCAGCTGAATCAGTTTCAGGCGCTGTCGGGAACAACGCCACAGGATTCCCAAACTTTCCTTCATACCAACTTTTCACAGTGGCAAACTGAAATTCTTCTACCATCATGTCTGAAACATAGCCCTGAACAGGCGCAAGCTTATCGCTCTCCGCTTTAAATAGTATTCCCGCAGCAAGAAACAAGCATGCCGCAACCATCGTGCGCATTAAAAAACTTTGCCTGTTAAAGAGAGGGTGGATTTTGACCTCCGTGTTTTGAAAAGAAGATGAAGGGATAGCATCATGACGTCTTTCCATTTGGGGAACTTGTCGCCGCTGTCTTTTTCTTGAATGAAGTCGTTTCCTTACATCATCTAGGTCTCTCCGCATTCTTCACCCAACCTTCCTATAAGTAGTACTCAGTTTATGACTTGTCCTGTGGGGATATGTCATTGAGAATACTTTCTTTCACAAGGAATTGAATGAAATGAAGATCACACAACCGATCAAAAGCCGTCTTACTTTGATAAGGAAGAAGGAATAGCAAGAAACAAAAAAATCCCGGCCGCAGCCGAGATTTAGGAACGCATTCCAAAGAATTTCTTCACTTTACTAAACATCCCTCGTTCTTCTTGGAGAGAAAGAAGCGGAACAGATTCACCTAAAATTCGTCTCGCGATATTGCGATAGGCGATGGATGCTTTTGAACTAGGGTCGAGCGCAATGGGCTCTCCTTTGTTAGATGCTGTAATAACTGTATCGTCATCGCCAACAATGCCAAGTAGATCGATAGCAAGAATAGAAACGATCTCATCTACATCTAGCATTTCTCCACTTTCCATCATATGGTTTCGGATACGATTAACAACAAGTTTTGGTGCTTCAATACCTTCTTCTTTTTCAAGAAGGCCTATAATACGATCAGCATCTCGAACAGCCGACGTTTCGGGAGTTGTTACTACAACCGATTTATCCGCACCTGCAATCGCATTCTTAAAGCCCTGCTCAATGCCAGCAGGACAGTCAATGAGAACATAGTCATAATCCTGCTTTAACTCACCAATAATCTTCTTCATTTGCTCTGGCTGCACAGCAGATTTATCTTTCGTTTGAGCTGCAGGTAGCATATAAAGCGCTTCAAAACGCTTATCTTTTATTAACGCTTGATGTAGTCGACATCGCTCTTCAGCAACATCGACAAGATCGTAAATAATACGATTTTCAAGTCCCATGACTACATCAAGATTTCGAAGACCTATATCTGTATCTACCAGACATACTTTTTTCCCCGATAGTGCAAGAGCTGTCCCAATGTTTGCTGTCGTTGTGGTCTTACCCACACCACCTTTTCCGGAAGTAATGACGATAGCGTCTCCCACACAACATTCCCCTTTCTGTCTACAACCTAGTCAAATTCGGTCGAACTTTAGTCAGTATTTGAACGCGATCAACGCTAATTTCAGATTGCCCGTCCTTAACAAAAGCACATTCTGCTTCATGAATACTTACTCCTGCTTGATCAGGTGGCCTGCTTATTAGTTCAGCGATTTTCAACTGAGATGGCTTCATAACAGCTGCCGTAATCACGGCATTTATATCGCCATAAGCCCCTGCATGTGCGATGCCTCTAAGCGAACCCATTACGAATATATTCCCTGCAGCCATTACGGTGCCACCAGGATTAACGTCGCCAATCAAAAGAAGGTCTCCTTCTACTTCAAGTACCTGTCCGGAACGAACGGTTCTCGAAACAGATGTTACAGTTGTTCTTTTTCGCTCTGCTTCCGCTTCACTCCGAGAGATGACATTTGAATCAATCCGATCAACCTCAAGGTTTTGCTTAGATTGAATCATGGCACGAAGCTCTTCTTCTTGTTTGTCTGTTAAATATCGATTACCCAATTTAAGGGTAACAGTAATCGTATGACCTTCCGTCTGCTGTATATGACGAGCGGAAAGTTTTTCATCAAGTTCATTTATAACATCACGAAAAGCGCAAGAATCATCTAAAATCAGATTCAAGCCATCTTTCGTTCCTTTAATCGTGACAAAATGCTGTGTTTGCTTTTGTACCATAGACAATTTCATTCACCTCAACATAGAATAATTCAACGTTGCTAAAGGAAACTCCTTCTTTTGGCCTGATTTTCTTGTCTACGGTTTTCCGATAAATCATCCAGCAACCGTTTAACAGGATAGTAAACAATAAGCAAAAAGATTCCATTTAAAAGTAATGAAGGAAGATAGCGTTTGTAGAAAAAGGAAGAGAAAGAAAGATCCGTTACATTAATAAGTGAAAATAGTTCATACACATAGAATTCCACCAATGATACGCCAAGTAAACCGAGGATAAGCGTTGTAAACCAATTCAGGTGAAATACTTTCGATAAATAACCGATTATGTAGGCTGCAACAGACATTCCAAACATATAGACACCAACAAGATCCGTGTAGATCAAATCGTGCAATAGACCAAATATGACACCGTACACTACTCCATAAGCAGGGGTGAGAATCATTCCAATCATAATCACAATCACAGTAACAAAACGTGGGATTAATTGAAATTCAAATCCGAATTGCTCAGGGGCAAACACCTGAAAAACGGTACCTTCAAGAAGAAAAAGAACAAATAGCGTTCCAATTAGAAGAAAACGCCTCATTCCTCTTCACCTTCTCCGTCATCAGGCGTAACATCCTGCGCTCCACGATCGATTACCATAACATTGTTAATATCATATAAATCGGCGGCTGGTTTCACATAAGCCGTCTGAGTCGTTCCAACGTTGTCTGTTTCCACATCTACAATTTCCCCGATGACAATACCTCGTGGAAAAATGCCTCCATTACCTGCCGTAATAACAGTTTGACCTTTTTTAACCTTTGTATCTACTGGAATTTTCGAGAACATAAGCACTTCTTTTTCAGTATCATAACCTTCTATTGTACCGAAAACGTTCTTATCTTCTTGAGTCATAGCAGCGATTCGATTCGTCCGGTCTACATCACTCACTAGCTGGACAGTCGATGAAAAAGGCTGAACGTTTTTCACTTTACCGATTAATCCATCTGGTGTGGCAACAGCCATATCCGCTTCTACCCCGTCCTGTTTACCTTTATCAATCGTTAATAAATCATTCCACCGATCTGGAGATCTTGCAATCATATTTGCGTGAAATGTTTGATAGCTAGCTAACCCAGTTGATGAATCGATGTTTAATTCGCTTTTTAAGTCTTCATTTTCCTTCTTCACTGTTTTGAGCTCTTCTGAGACAGCAACAAATTCATTAAGTCTCGATTTCAATAGCTCATTTTCTTCGTACATGTCCTTCATATCACCAATACTCTCAAATAAACCCGCTACTGAATTAGCGGGTTTATAGAAGATTGATTGAAGCCAGCCAACGGAATCTTTGAAAAATTGCTCCGGCATCGTGAGATCATCACGTTCTTTCATAGACGTCCCAATTAACGCTACAAGAATAATGATACTGACAAGTAATACAATGAGTCGTTTATTCGAAAAAAATTGTGGCATGCCTTACACCTTCCAACTACTTCTGTTTTGAGCGGGAAGTAATACCAGCTCTAGATTTGAACAGATGAATATTTTCTAGCGCACGCCCAGTACCAATCGCTACGCACTCAAGCGGATTCTCAGCTACAATAACAGGCATTTTTGTTTCATCGCTAATCACCTGATCCAGGTTACGAAGCAATGCACCACCGCCTGTAAGAACAATTCCACGATCCATAATATCTGCTGCAAGTTCTGGCGGTGTTTTCTCAAGTGTTACTTTAACAGCTTCCATAATGCTATTAACCGTATCACGAAGAGCGCCCGACACTTCATCAGCGGATACGCTGATCGTCTTTGGAAGACCCGTTACAAGGTCACGTCCACGAATATCCATCGCTTCAATACCTTCTGTCGTTCCAGCAGATCCGATTTCAAGCTTAAGCTGTTCAGCTGTACGTTCACCAATCATTAAATTGTATGTTTTCTTCACATATTGAATGATAGACTCGTCCATCTCATCACCAGCAATGCGAATCGATTCACTTGTAACGATTCCACCTAATGAGATGATCGCAACTTCTGTTGTTCCTCCACCAATATCGACAACCATACTACCAGTTGGTTCCCAAACTGGTAGATCAGCTCCGATTGCGGCTGCAAACGGCTCTTCAATTGTATAAGGTTCACGTGCTCCAGCTTGACGAGTTGCATCTTCTACTGCTCTTTTTTCGACAGCAGTGATCCCTGAAGGTACACAAACCATCACGTTTGGCTTACGTGCGAACACAGAACGGTTTTTCTGTGCCTGTTGAATAAAATATTTTAGCATTGTAGCCGTTGTTTCAAAATCAGCAATAACGCCATCTTTCATTGGACGAAGTGCAACGATATTACCCGGTGTACGTCCAATCATGTTCTTTGCGTCGTTTCCGACTGCTTCAATAGAACCTGTATCTGTACGAAGTGCCACAACTGATGGCTCTCGAACAACAACGCCTTTTCCTTTTACATATGCCAGCGTATTAGCTGTACCTAAATCTATTCCCATATCTCTTGAAAATCCACCAAACATTTATGTTAAATCTCCCTTCAATTCAAGCAAAACTCATAAATATGATTATACTGCATCAGTATTGAAAACGGTAGTGGGAAAACGTGCTATCCCACGTCCGATTTATACATACCCTTTTTCTTTTAAACTAATAAACTTCTGATCTCCGATAATAATATGATCTAGCATATCAATACCAAGCATTTTACCACATTCTGCAAGACGTTTTGTCACTTCAATATCTTCTCTGCTCGGTGTTGGATCACCGCTCGGATGATTATGAAAACAAATTAATGAAGCTGCCGACCGCCTAAATGCTTCACGAAAGACCTCACGCGGATGAACAATCGATGCGTTTAGACTTCCAACAAAGACAGTTTGACGATGCAGTACCTGATTCTTCGTATTTAAGTATAAGCAAACAAAATGTTCTTGTGATAGGAAGCGCATGTCTTCCATCACATAATTCGCACCATCTTCAGGAGAACGAATCGTATAGCGCTCTTCTAATTGAAGGCGGCTAACTCTTCTACCGAGCTCCATCGCTGCGATTAGCTGAACCGCTTTAGCAGTTCCAACGCCGTTTAGAGACGTTAACTCTTCAATACTTGCATCTTTCAGAAGTCGAAGTCCTTCAAAATTCTGGATAATGCGATAAGAAAGCTGAAGTACTGACTCCTGCTTTGTTCCTGTCCTGAGGATAATAGCTAATAATTCTTGATTGGATAAGGTCTCAGGACCATCCTTCATCAGACGCTCTCTCGGGCGCTCTTCTTCAGGATAATCTCGAATCATTAAAGGTGTTTTCAACAACACGCTTCCTCCCTGGATTCATCTTCATGACTGACTAACGCTGAATCTCCGGAACAATTCCAAACGCACGAAGCTCTCGTAGCGTTTTCGAAATAGGAAGCCCTACCACACTATAATAATCACCATGAATTCGCTTCACAAAGGCGGCACCGAAACCCTGTATGCCATAACCTCCCGCTTTATCAAAAGGCTCTCCTGTATCCAGATAGTTCTCAATCTCCTGATCTGTTAACTCCCAGAATTCTACTTCAGTTGCTTCAAAGAATTGGGCACTTCGTTCACTGGATAGAATGGCCACACCTGAATAAACGACGTGAGATCGTCCTGATAAGGCTTTAAGCATCTGCCTCGCATGCTCGCGGCTATCAGGTTTTCCAAGGACCTCATGGTCGAGTGTAACAACCGTATCTGCACCTAGCACGACAGCATCTGAAGTATTTGTATACACTTCATTTGCTTTCCCTAAGGCAAGCTGTTTCACAAGTTCTGAAGGTGGGACAGATTGAGAGAGATGCTCTTCAAAGCGGCTAACGATAATCTCAAATTGGAGATTCATTTGATCTAGAAGTTCTTTTCTTCGTGGAGACCCTGAGGCTAAGACGAGGCGCTTCATTTTACCACCCTTTTTGTAAATGATTCATAAGTGGGAAAAGGGCTTGATAACAGCTTATCAAATCCCTTTTCTTTCCACAATTTAATTTTCTAACGTTCCTCTACATTTTTCGTTTTCTTTCGTTTCTGTATGTGCATACAGTTTAAATTTGTTTAATCTTATTTTAATTCGTTAAGAAAAAGTCGTTAGGGAGGGTCGCTCCCAATACTCATATCGTACCGTTAATTGAGAATCTCCGCAAATAACTGATTATTTCAACCTTTCCACTACATCTTGAAATGCTACCATCCCGTCTAATAAATGCTGCTGAGCAACCCATAAAGAAGGTACTGTTTCGTCAGAAGCGTACATTTCAAGTTCCTCCAAAGCACTGTTCAGACTTTGTTCAAGCTCTTTCCCGCCGATTTTATCCCACTCTTTTCTCCCCGAGCCACTCTCATTCCAGGCTTCAACTTCTTTTTTTATGTCACTCATTTCAGCTTCTTTCAGCTTTCCATCAGATAATGCGACAAGATCTAGCGTCGTTAATTTTTCGAGCAACGCTTTGCCTTCCTTCATCTGACCCGCCATTTCGTCACTCACAGATGCTTTCTGACCATCAATCGACCACACCTTCTTATAGACATCCTGTCCTTTTCCTTCATAATAAGCTCCAAGTGCATCCTGTCCTTCAGCAGAAGGAGATACACCTATAAACAAATAGTATTTCTCTCCTTTAAAAATAGCTGCCGGAAATCCATTCTCTTTCAACTTGTCTTGAAACTCCTTCGCAGATTCCTCTGTTTCATAAGCTCCAGATTGAACTACGTGAAAATCTAATGATAAGTCCAAATCCGTGGTCGTTGTAGCTGCTTCTTCATATCCATCATCTATCGTCGCCACGCTATCCCCACTGAATACCATTAATAAACCAAATCCAAATAAAATCCCAAGAATAATAGCAAAAGCAGCGGAAGCCACCACTTTCTTTTGTAGTGTAATAATAGGTTTCTTATTAACTAAGTGTTTTTTCTTTTTGCGTCCAACTGGGAGCCTTGGACTTTTCTTTTCATAAAAAGCTCCAGCTTTTTTTTGAATGTGCCTCTTTTTAAGTTCTACTATTTTCCTCGAATCACGCCGTTCGGGTAAAATCCACTCAAATTCCTTCTCCTCAGCTGCTGCGCTTTCTTCTTTATGTGATTCGGGAGGCTCGCTTTTCTCCTCATCATTTAATCGAATTGAAATCGTCCGTCTCTCCTTATCCATAATCATCCTCCTCGGTACCGGCTTGTACTACAGTCTATGAATTCTGACGAAATACTAGAACTGAAAATACTAGAGTAGATCAGGATAATTCAGACGATAAAAAGAAGCCTTTGTTAACCGACAAAGGCTTCCTCCACTTGCTATATCACTTGTGATTATAAAAACATCATTACTCCGAAGCTTCTTCTTTATCAACCTTTTCATACAATGGATTGTCTTTATCTGCAGGTTCTGGATAATCAATCGATGGCGTTTGCTCTGCTAGATCCGTTAAGGTGGGATGTGAAAAGTAGCTACATTCGCCGTATATGTTAACTCATTTTTCTCAGCTTCATCTAGCAACACAGCATCCGTTTCACTAATCTACTCATAATCAAAACGAAATTCAGAAAAAGAAACGTGATGCTCGCCCCAAATTCAAGGTACAAGTAGCCTTTAATGTCATCGTTAGAAATGGCTCGCGGGATCTTCTCATAACGGAAAACAAGATAGGCATTAGGCACAAGAAAAACGACCCGCTTCCCTATAATTCCCCACTCTTCTAAAATCACGCTCACTGATTTCTCCATCCTTAACAAACCCTTCAGGTAAAAATCATTCCTAATAAGAACGAATCCCCATGATAGAAAGAGCGAGCTCTACCATCTGATTAACATGAACATGCAAATTCAAACTAGTCTACGTTTTTTTGCCTTCAAACTAAAAAGCCCACCGCCTATTCCCTACATCATAAAAGAAAACTAATATACCAGTGTAAGATTTGTTGACCATAAAAATACGTTATGATTGCCCCTAGCGCTATCGATGGCCCAAACGGAATGTGCTGCTTTCGCTTTACTCTCCCAGTCAATAGCGCTGTTACGCCAATGATCGTGCCACACAAAGTAGAAAAGAAAAACACAAGAAGTAATTCCTGATAACCAAATACGAAGCCTAGTACCGCAAATAATTTAATGTCACCGCCCCCCATTCCCCCTTTACTAATAACAGCAATGAGAAGGAGTAATAAAAATCCTCCAGCCGCTCCAATAAAAGGGCTATACCACGGATCCATTGGAACAAGGATTCGACCAACAATAAAGTAAGCAGCAAAAAAGAGAAGAATACGATCTGGAATAAGCATATAGGTGATATCTGAAACAAAAATAATCACAAGAAGCGAAATCAATCCATACGAAATGACCAATTCTTTTGACCATCCCACCAAAAACGGTGCAATCGTAAAAAGAAGTGCCGTAGCGAATTCAACACCGGCGTATATCGGTGAAATACGTGACGAGCAGCCTTTGCATTTTCCGCGCTGGAATAAATAAGAGAAAACCGGCACAAGCTCAAGCGGTGAAAGCTCTCGTTCACACGTTGGACAGGATGAGCGAGGGGCCACAATCGATCGTTTGATAGGCATCCGAAGACCTACAACATTATAAAAAGACCCAAGTGCAAGCCCAACTAGAAATAAATAACTATGTAAAATGACCCCCATATGTTTCCCCCCTCTTCGAAAGAGTTTAGTAGATTAAGAAAAACGGTATGTATATAAAGTACTTTCAGCATTAAAAGTTGTTTTAATGCTAATAAAGTGAAACGAAAATCATCTTACCCATATATCAACAAATATCAGAAATGCGGTTATGGCTATTTCCAACAAAGAAATTTTCAAGAAAATGTACCCCATCGACTACAAATCACTTACCAGCCAATGATACTCAGAACATCTTCCTACTTCAAGACCGTAGAACCCTGTGTTTTAAGTAAATTGTTGAACCCGTTCCAATTGAACGTTCCAAAAGGAATTCTTATAAAACCCCCGTTCTTCACAATTCGTGAAGAACGGGGGTTTTCTTATTTATCCAACATAGCTCGCAACACGGTTTCGCCCCTGCTGCTTGGCTCCAGTATACATCGCTCGATCCGCGTTTCTTATCAACGTTTGCGCATCCTCTCCCTGATCAGGAGCCGTGGCCACACCAATACTAGCCGTTACGTAAATGACCTGGCGATTGCCGTTATCGAGATCATTATAAATTTCAAATGGACGATCCGCGATGGAGCATCGTAAGTCTTCTGCTACTTGAACACTCTTCTTATGAGAATGATTTTCTAGCAGAACGACAAACTCTTCTCCACCAAATCTTGCAACGGTGCCCCTGTCTCCAATTTCTTCTTCAAGTCGATTCGCTACCCCACAAAGCACTTCATTACCACTATGATGACCAAACGTGTCATTCACTTTTTTGAAATGATCCAGGTCGAGCAGAATGATAGAGAACGGATCAGGCGTTTCGTCAAAACGCTTGTATTTCTCATCCAATAACTCCCCAAAAAACCTGAAGTTGTATAAATTCGTTAATGGACATCGTTCACTTCGCCTTTTCGTCTCTTCATAATGTCTAGCATTATCAACAGCCACGGCTAAATAGTTAGCTAGTATTTGCAGGACAAGAATGTGATGTTTCTCGTAAGAACGGACGCGGCCTGAAGCAAGAGTAATGATGCCTACAACATTTTTATTCCGCTTCATTGGGACGGAAATGACCGAGTTAGCGGCGTCAGAAAGCACGCCTTCCGTAAGATTCTTCCACTGAGAACGCTTCGTATACAAGCGGCTTCGTCCGCTTCGCCACACCCTTGAACTGATTCCTTCCTGGTAAGGGCTACTTTCCTCTTTGGATACAATGCCACGCTCTTTTTCATATCGCTTAATAACTGTCAATCGTTTCACATGTTCGGCATCCATAATATAGGCATAGTCAACAACGAACATATCTTTTACTTCATTTAAGAATAAATTTAATATTTCATCTGTATCGAGAGATTGGGTGATTTGCTGACCAATCTCACTCGTTTGTTGAAGAAGATTGTTTACTTTTTGGCTGGAATAATAGAGCCTGAGCATAAGAGAAGCCAGTATAAATGGTACACCTACAAAGAAAATAGCGACTGTGCCTAGATATGTATGTAGCATATATAGTAAGAATCCAACAGGAAGAGTCACCCCAGTTGATATCGCTTCCCAGAGCATATCTTTACCAAAAAATTTAGTATCAGCTTCTTTGTAAATATAAATTTTTAAAAAATGTAGGAGAATTTGATTTACAACAATAAGCGATAAGATGTATGCAATTGAAGGAACGAGCTGCGTAATCGCATCACCAGAGAATTCACCTACTGAACCACCGAGTAAATAGAAAAGTCCACCGGATACGAGTGAAACAAGCATAAACATCAGCATGTTAACAGGATAACGATGACTATCTTTTTTTGTGACACGTAAGTTTAAAAGAAAAACGAGTATCGCTAACTGAGTTAAGATCATTTCGATAAATAGACCATATCTTAAGAAGACAGCAAGCGAGATCCCCTGGATAAAAAAAAGGTCAGTCCCCTTCACATTAATTGGCATCATAGCAACAACAGCAAGAAGCACAAACAATGCAAGAACATCTGCCCAATTCCCTGATAATACAGGAGGAAAGAAATAGAACGTTGCAAAAATGAGTAGTGGCCAGAACAAAAGCCATACCAACCAAACTTTACGTTTCATTAATGCAGTCAATTGTTTCCCCCTCCATCTTCCAAACTCAGGAAGAATATTTTTCCATATTAATGTGGTTAAGTTCTATTTTAGCAAAAAATGGCGAAAAAGTCCTAGTTTTTTCTATAAAATTCTAATTTTTTAGAAAACGGCGAATTTCAGAGACAAAGTAAAGAGAGCCCGTTATCAGAAGCAGGTCATTTTCAACCATCTCATCCATCGTCACCTGGATGGCTTTCCTCCAGTTTTCCTCATATCTCTTATTAGCAAAAGTCGCTTTATTCGACAACTCCTCACCTGATATAGCTCTTGGAAATTCAAAGGTAGTAAACGAAATAGTCTCAATTAGAGGATAAAGTGGTTTTAGCATCGATTCAATATCTTTATCACCAAGAGCACTAAAGATAACATGTATGCGTGTCTCAGGGTAATGCTGCTTAAGCGTGTTAGCAAGACTTTCGACACCTTCCGGATTGTGCGCACCGTCCACAACAATAGTCGGATTTGAACGAAGCTGTTCAAATCGACCTGGCCACGTTGCTCTCTCCAGTCCGCGCTGAATCATACCCTGTTCAATATGTAGACCATAGAAAACACGTAAATATTCAAGTGTCATAAGTGCTGCGCCTGCATTTTTTACCTGGTGCTCACCCTTCATCTGAATGTGTAGATCTTCTAGTTTACGGTAAGGTGATTGAAAAGAAAAACGCTCCCCTTCCTTATCACTCATTTGCTCCTTAATAGAAAACTCTTCATTCAATCGATAAATTTTCGTCTTTTTCGATTTGGTCGTTTCATGTAAAAGAGTGAGTACCTCTTCTTTTTCAGCAGTTGTCACAAGAGGAACCCCTGACTTAATGATCCCCGCTTTTTCATAAGCGATTTGCTTAATATCACTCCCAAGGATGTGCGTATGATCGTATCCGACATTTGTAATCACACTTACAAGCGGGTGAATAATATTGGTTGAATCAAATCGTCCGCCAAGACCAACTTCCATCAAAACAAGGTCTGGATAGGCAATTGTCCCAAAATATAAGAGAGCGATAACCGTAATCACTTCAAATTCAGTTGGTGACCCAAGCGGAGAGACAGCAGCCATCTCAACAAGAGGCTGAACACGATTGCATAAAGCAACTAAGTCTTCTTCATTAATCGGTTGTCCATTAATAGCGATTCGTTCGCTAAACGATTCAATATAAGGAGAAGTAAAAGTTCCTACTTCATATCCTGACTCCTCGAGCACCGTTCGCAAGTACGTAACGGTTGATCCTTTCCCGTTCGTTCCGCCAACGTGTACCGTTTTTAACCGTCTTTCTGGATGATCGAGCTGATCCAGCATCCATTCCATACGCTCTAAACCTGGTTTAATGCCATGATTTAATAAACTATGAATCCAACTCACCGCTTCGTCATATGAGTGAAACATGCGTCCCGCTCCTTCCTTAAAAGAAGACGAACCTCTAAAAGAGATTCGTCATTTTCTTATTTTTTTAGTTCGTTAATACGAGCTTCTACGTTGCTTCTTCTCTCAAGATAATCCTTTTCTTTCGCTCGTTCTTCTTCAACGACTTTCTCAGGAGCTTTGCTAATAAAGCGTTCATTAGCGAGCTTCTTCTGAACACGATCAACTTCAGAATCTAGCTTCTTCATTTCTCCTTTTAGACGCTCAATTTCTTCATCAATATTGATTAACCCTTCAAGCGGCAAGAATAATTCAGCTCCAGATACAACAGCCGTCATCGATTTTTCCGGTGCCTGAAGATCCGCTGAAATACTCAAGGTTTCTGGGTTACAGAAGCGTTCGATGTATTGACTATTTTGCTCAAGCTGTTTCTGAGTATCAGCTGATTTTGGCTTAATACGAAGTTCAATCGGCTTGCTTGGTGCCACATTCATTTCAGCTCGAATGTTACGTACTGAACGAATAATTTCCGTTAGAAGCGCCATATCAGCAGCAGCTTCTTGGAAGTGAAGCTCTTCGTTCTTTACTGGCCAGTTTGCAACTGTGATCGATTCTCCTTCGTGAGGAAGGTGTTGCCAGATTTCTTCAGTAAGATAAGGCATGAATGGATGCAGAAGACGCATCGTTTGATCAAGTACATAAGCTAGAACAGAACGAGTGGTTTTCTTCGCTACTTCATCTTCACCATAGAGCGGCAGTTTCGCCATTTCAATATACCAATCACAGAAGTCATCCCAGATAAAGTTGTAAAGGTAGCGACCCACTTCACCAAACTCATAGTTATTAATCAGGCGCGTCACTTGTTCAATCGTATCGTTTAAGCGAGTTAAAATCCATTTATCAGCTGTCGATTTTTCACCTGTTAAATCAAGTTCTTCATACGTCATGCCATCCATATTCATTAGGGCAAAACGAGAAGCGTTCCAAATTTTATTAGCAAAGTTCCACGTAGACTCTACCTTTTCCCAATAGAAACGGAGATCCTGACCTGGTGATGAGCCAGTGGATAGGAAGAAACGAAGGGAATCAGCACCGTACTTCTCAATAACATCCATTGGATCGACACCGTTACCGAGCGATTTACTCATCTTACGTCCTTCAGAATCACGTACAAGCCCATGAATGAGGACGTCGTTAAACGGGCGCTGCTCTGTAAATTCAATACCCTGGAAGATCATACGAGCTACCCAGAAATAAATAATGTCATAACCCGTTACTAGAACGTTTGTTGGGTAGAAACGGTTAAAGTCTTCGGCGTCTTCGTTTGGCCATCCCATTGTAGAAAATGGCCAAAGCGCTGAACTAAACCACGTATCTAGAACATCAACGTCTTGCTCCCAGTTTTCAATATCGGCTGGCTCTTCAAGTCCAACGTGGATCTCTCCAGTTTCTTTATGATGCCACGCGGGAATGCGATGCCCCCACCAAAGCTGTCTTGAAATACACCAGTCACGAATGTTCTCAATCCAATTTAAATACGTTTTTTCAAATCGCTCAGGTACAAAGTTCACTTTGTCGTCTGACTTCTGAAGAGCAATCGCCTGCTCAGCAAGAGGCCCCATTTTAACAAACCACTGTGTTGAAAGATAAGGTTCGACAACAGCACCGCTTCGCTCAGAATGACCTACGGAATGAACGTGCTCTTCAATGTTGAATAAGATTCCTTTATCCTGTAAATCTTTCACAAGTTTCTTACGGCATTCAAATCGGTCCATGCCCTGGTACTCTCCGGCATTCTCATTCATTGACCCATCTTCATTCATTACGAGAATGCGCTCAAGGTTATGACGGTTACCAATTTCGAAGTCATTCGGATCGTGAGCTGGAGTGATTTTCACAGCGCCTGATCCAAATTCCATATCAACGTAATCATCCGCAACAATTTCAATTTCACGACCTACAAGCGGCAAAATCGCTTTCTTACCAACTAGGTGCTTGTAGCGCTCATCTTTTGGATGAACAGCAATACCTGAGTCACCTAGCATTGTTTCAGGACGCGTTGTTGCAATTTCGATATGTCCTGAGCCATCTGCAAGAGGATAGCGCATATGATAGAAGTGACCAGTTACTTCCTGGTGAATAACTTCAATATCTGAAAGGGCCGTTTTTGTTTGTGGATCCCAGTTGATAATATATTCACCGCGATAAATTAAGCCCTTCTCATATAGCTTTACAAATACTTCACGTACTGCATCAGAAAGACCGTTATCAAGTGTAAAACGCTCTCTTGAATAATCTAGAGAAAGACCAAGCTTCGCCCACTGGCTACGAATAAAATCCGCATACTCTTCTTTCCATTCCCACGACTTCTCAAGGAACTTCTCTCGGCCAAGGTCATAGCGCGAGGTACCTTCTTCTCGGAGCTTCCCTTCAACTTTTGCCTGTGTCGCAATCCCAGCATGGTCCATTCCTGGAAGCCAGAGAACATCATATCCCTGCATACGCTTTACACGCGATAGAATATCTTGAAGCGTTGTATCCCAAGCATGCCCGAGGTGTAGTTTACCTGTAACGTTCGGCGGGGGGATTACAATTGTATAAGGTTCTTTTTCTTTATCACCTGTTGCCTCAAAAAATTTGCCATCTACCCAATACGGGTACCATTTCTGCTCTGTTGCCTTCGGATCGTACTTCGTCGGCATCGTTAGCTCTTTATTCGCCATTGTCACTCTTCCTTTCCATTCAATAAGTCTCAGGACATTTCTGCGGCTTTCCTTGTTCTCTTTCCACGAAGGTGTAAGCTTTTTAGACAACAAAAAAACTTCCTCCATCCTTAGGAAAAGGACGAAAGAAGTATTTTCGCGGTACCACCTTTATTTACAGCTAAATAAACGTTAGCTGTACGCTTCATTCGAATAACGGGATTACCGGATTCTCCTACTACTCGTTCAGAGAAACAGCTCAAGGGCGACTTCGAATGCTACGATCCTGAGAAATCTTTCAGCAAATGACTTCTCTCTCTGAAGGGTTCACATTCTACTACTCCCTATCTTTGCCTGTCGACTATTTGTATCATTAAGTTTACCTTTTTGATTCGAGATCGTCAAGATCATAAGAGCCCTTTTTCTTAGCTTAGCCAGTTCTCTCCCGCCTTAATCACCCAATTCCAACTTCCCACATAGTCTATTGGTAACAATAACTGAAAACAAAGGGGAATACCTGATATGAAAAAACGGTTTGGTGGAATGAATCGCTTTCAGATCCCACCCTCGTTATATAAGTTCAGAGATATTTGCGCTCAGTTCGTACCTCCGTTTATTGTGTTTCAAACGATCCGAACAATCCTTTTTCCAACATCTATAGATGTACTTATATTAATAATCCTTGTTGCATTAGAAGTGTGCTTTTACTTTGAATGGATCTAGAAGTTTTCTAGAACGTTATTTATCCCATTCATCACTTCTATTTTTTTCGTGAATAGGCGGACATGCTTAATATGTGGCCATTGTTGTCGGTTTTCATTAAATAATAACACGCTATTAAAAACCGACTCTGGAAAATATAAATAGCTTGCAAGAAGCTCCTTTTCCTCATCATTAAGAGAGAATTGGGCTTCATATCTGGCAAGATGAGCAGTTGTGGCAGCAGGGTTGAATTGAAAAGGTTGAATAGATGAGCGAATAAAATAAGCAAGATCCCTGATAGGAGTATCGCTAACTGACTTTTCGAAATTAATAAAATACCCTCTCCCCCCGCTTGATACATAATGAGAAGGAGAGCATTTTCCGTGACAGAGAACACTTCGATACCGTTTAGTTTCCAGAATTTGCTCATACCAGTCATCTAATCTTCTTTTCGCGAGCTCACAATACCTCATCAGTTGATGAAAATGTGATACAAAGGTAAGCTCAAATGGCGAAAGATAAATGCGCTTTTCAATATGCCTTACGTATTTCTCCATTTCAAATTGTCTACTTTCTCTTAATAAAACCATTTTCTGATACGACTGTTTGATCACTTCTTCAGAAAAAGCTTGCTCTTTAGCAGTATAGCCATGTAATTCAGCAAGGTGATGAACGAGAAGCTCATCTTTTTGAGCAGGACTTGTTTCCCTTTCATCTACCCATGGCGTTAAATAAACGATGTGGTCCCCTTGATAAACGAAGGAATCTCCATACTTTGTTCGAACAAGCGGTACATAACCTTCGAATTTTAGCTGTTTAAACCGCTCCTCTAAATAAAGCATACGATCCATCTGTTCTTTACTAAGCTGCGTTTTTTTTAAAGCAAACGCACCTCTCTCTGTTTCGATCTTTGTGATTTTCCCCATTTGTACAACCCGTTCAGGATATAAATCATATTGAAATAAGAGTGCTGGATCGCTCATTAGAAGGAAATCCTCCTATCTGAAAGGGAGAGCTCAAGCTGCCTTAACATATCTCTATTCGCTTCCCACTTATCAATAAACTCTTTCATAACCTGATCAGGGTCATTCATATTCGATTGCAATGCCTGAATACACTCCTGCCACTCCCATGGAGCAAAAATAGCCTGAATAAGTCTGTGTTTCATATCGTCCTCCACGCCATTCACTAACGCTTCAAAGCATTTTACAAAGTGATTGAAGTTTTTAAGAGTATACCAGGAATGAACTTCTTTCATGATAACTTTGGAAGCAGAAACAGGTGGTTCGTCGCTACTTTCAAAGTAGATTTGGCCTAAAACCTCTTTTAAAACATAGTAAGTAAATGGAATGAATGGAAGCGAATAACACACCTCAAAATTCAGGCGCTTTTTCACTTCAGGAATAAGGTTAACAAGTAACAAGTATTGTTCCTTATGAGTTAATCTTATAAATGATAAATCTTCTAACGTCTTACGATAAGGAAAATGTGATGTAAGAGTAGCCTTCTGATCTCCGGTACTTAGTAGTGTCGCAAGTAAATATCCTTTCATTTCAGGAACGATGTCCAATGGATAAGCTTCTTCTACATGATCATGTACAGTCATATAATCGTTTTCTATTCGGATAAATCCTTTCCCTTCACTGGTTCGAATCATTCGATTACAAAGAAATCCATGTTGAGAAAAAAGACGGTCACGGAAGTTGAGATGATACTCAAGCAAATCCCGATCCCGCCAGTATGATAGTTTTCTTTTACCTAAATGGGTCATGATCAATTGTGGTTTCTCTAACCATTGGACATCTTTTAGATCATACTTCTCTTCAATGATCGTTACGAGATCCATTTCGATTACCCCTTTATCCCCTACCTTATTTGCAACATTCCAAAGGTAGGGGCAGCAAACAATTTAAGTTAACGATTGACAGGAATATATAAGATCTGTCCTTCCTTCACTTCATCTTCCTCAAGACGATTGACTCGCGCAAGATGACTTGGAAGGACTCGATAGCGTTCCGCTATTTCGGTTAACGAATCCCCAGGCTGGATAATACACATCTTCATTCTCGAAAATTGTTCTTCTTCTTTTGTCAGCATACTTGTAAGATAGAGCGCATTTTCTTCGCGCGGTGCTTGATTCCGGTTTTCCTGACGCTCTTGTTCCTCCTCTTCATAGTTATAATGATCGTCTTGATATGACCTCGTTTCTTCTACGATTGGCTGGTTATTATATTCATTGGAACCATCCATTTGCCTAGCCATTCTCGTGAGAAAGTCATACGTGGGTTCCGGCTGCTCTTGATCATCGTTCTCTAGTTCATTTACTTCATATGAGTCTGACTTAGCTCTCATACCTACTTGTGGAGCGCGTAAATGATAGGCCTGTTCCAATGATTCTACCTCATTGTCATCAACGTATTTAATATCATTCTCCCAGATTGCATCTTCCTCTGTTGTATAATCCTCTGTCTCTTCGTCCTCTTCTACAACGTATAGTTCAGCTTCGTCCTCTTCCACACGATTTTGATCCCCCTGAATGCCGCTAATGGAAATATCTGCTTTCAACTGAAGGCAATTCTCTTCCACTAGAGAGTAATCAAACGTGTCAACCGTAACGAAAATTTCCTCGAGACTCCTTATACGGCTTGCTGGAATCGTAATATCAACAGGGAAACGATGCCCCATTGACGCTGTACCATCTTCTCTAACGTTCACCTCATGAATGGAACGATAAGGGGAAGCTTCGTTAATAACTTCCTCATCTGTTTGGTCACGCTGCAAATATTCACCCGTTAAATATAAACAGCCTTTCACAGCTACATAATCCTCATACTCTTCAATCGAAATTTCAGGGTCAAGTGAGATAGATAGAACCTCTTCAACTTCCTGTCCTTTCTTTAACCAGACCTGCTCCTCCACGGAGAAATGCAAATATGAGCCTTCAGGCATGCCTTCTCCTCCTTTCAAACATTATCCATACATTACACATGTATGAGTGATTCACAGGATTATGTCTAAATTGAAAAAGAATGAAGAAGTTTTCAATTTCTTATCATAGAAAAAGCTACCGGCAAATGCCGGTAGCTTTAGGTTAGATAAGTTTTGAGAAAGCCGCTTCTGCAGCCGCAATTGTTTCATCAATATCGTGATCTGTATGGGCGGTTGACAGGAACATTCCTTCAAATTGAGAAGGGGGAAGTGAAATCCCTTGTTCAAGCATTTCTTTAAAATAGTTTGTAAAATGTTCAAGATTTGAAGAGGATGCTGTTTCGAAATTAATCACATCTTCATTAGTAAAGAAGAAACCAACCATCGATCCTGCACGATTTACTGTATGAGGGATATTGTATTTTGCAGCAGCTTTTGAAAGTCCTTCTCCAAGTAGCTCTGCTTTTCGTTCAAATTCCTCATAACTTTCTGGCGTGAGTTGCGATAAGGTTTCATACCCAGCCGTCATAGCTAGCGGATTTCCACTTAACGTTCCCGCTTGATAAATCGGACCGCTTGGTGCGATTTGGTCCATGATTTCTTTCTTACCGCCATAAGCGCCAACAGGGAGCCCACCGCCAATAACTTTACCTAAACACGTAAGATCGGGTGTAACATTGTAATATCCTTGGGCGCAATTATACCCAACGCGGAAGCCTGTCATAACTTCATCAAAAATAAGAAGTGTGCCATTCTCTTCCGTTATCTTACGAATTTCTTCAAGATAGCCCTGCTGTGGTGGGACGACCCCCATGTTACCTGCTACAGGTTCAATAATGACGCCTGCAATGTCATCTCCAAATTCCTTGAATGCGTAACGTAAACTTTCAAGATCATTATATGGAACCGTAATAGTATTTTTCGCAATTCCCTCAGGTACGCCAGGACTGTCAGGTAGCCCAAGTGTCGCAACACCAGAACCCGCTTTTATTAATAACGAATCCCCATGACCATGATAGCAACCTTCAAACTTAAGGATTTTATTACGGCCAGTATATCCTCTAGCTAAACGTAAAGCACTCATAGTGGCTTCCGTTCCTGAATTCACCATACGAACAATTTCAATAGATGGTACTCGATCAATCACTAGTTCAGCTAGTTTCGTTTCATACTTACTTGGTGCACCAAAGCTTGTTCCAAGCTCTGTCACAGCTTTAAGGCGATCAACAACCTGTTCATCAGCATGACCGAGAATAAGCGGTCCGTACGAAAGGACATAATCAATATACTCATTTTGGTCGATATCATAAATTTTAGATCCTTTTCCTTTTTCCATAAAAATAGGATCCATGCCAACTGATTTAAACGCCCTAACTGGACTGTTCACTCCACCTGGCATTACTTTAGATGCTTCTTGAAAAGCTTCCTTAGAACGATCAAAATTACCCATTTTCACAAACAACCCCTCTCTTTCAGTTCTATTGATCTAGCCAGCGAGCAGCATCTTTCGCAAAATATGTGATAATTAAATCTGCTCCTGCGCGCTTCATGCTTGTTAATTTCTCAAGGACAACATCTTGTTCATTTAGCCACCCGTTCTGACTCGCAGCCTTTATCATGGAATATTCCCCACTTACATTATAAGCAACCATCGGTAGAGGATAACGATCTTTGAGTTCACGAATGATATCAAGATAAGAAAGAGCCGGTTTAACCATTAAGAAATCTGCCCCTTCAGCGATATCGCTCTCTGCTTCTCGAATAGCTTCGAGTCGATTAGCTGGATCCATTTGATACGTTTTACGATCTCCGAACTGCGGAGTACTATGAGCCGCATCGCGGAAAGGACCATAGAAAGCAGATGAGAATTTCACAGCGTAGCTCATCACCGGGACGTCAACAAAGCCCGCTTCATCAAGACCTTGACGAATTGCCGCAACAAAACCATCCATCATGTTAGATGGGGCAATCATATCTGCTCCTGCTTTCGCTTGAGAAATCGCTGTTTTCGTAAGCAACTCTAGCGACTGGTCATTTTGTACATAACCATTCTCAATCACACCACAATGGCCATGATCCGTATACTGACAAAGACATGTATCTGCAATAACAGTTAATTCAGGAAACGCTTCTTTAATTTGTGCAATAGCTCTTTGCACGATTCCAGTATCACAGTATGCTTCTGATCCAACCGCATCCTTATGATTTGGGACACCAAACATCATAATTGACTTAATGCCAAGGTCAACAACTTCCTGTACCTCTTCATTCAAACGGTCTAATGAATAGTGATAAACACCAGGCATAGAAGGAATTTCGCGTTTTACATTCTCTTCTTCAACTGCAAATATGGGATAGATGAAATCCTCTTTATGTAAATAGGTTTCTCTCACGAGTGATCTCATTGATTCAGATCGTCTTAAACGACGATGACGATGAAAGTTTCCTGTTTCCATTATACTTTCCTCCTATTTTTCAAAGAAACGCTCAAGGCTATCAAGCATTCCTTCAATTGTATATTGATCAGGGACTACCTGAGGTACGATCCCATAAGACAGTAGCGTCTTTTCAGTAATAGGTCCGATTACCACTATTGTGATCCCTTTAAGCTTATCTTTCAAATTCTCGGCTTGGAGAAGTTGATTAAAATGGTGGACCGTTGACGAAGAAGTGAACGTAATCACATCACACTCCCGCTCTTCAATCACTCTTTTCAATGCTGCCCTGGACTCGTAAGGAATGACTGTGTCATAGATAGGTAAGTCAGTTACGTTAAATCCAAGATCCCTTAATTGCCCCGGCAATACTGCTCGACCAAGATTTCCTCTTGGTAATAGTATCTTCTCATTTGGGTCAGCCTTACGAGACAAAGCAGCTACAAGCCCTTCTGCTATAAAATCCTTTGGCATAAGATTGATTTCAATCCCATATCGCTTTAGGGCCTTAGCTGTTTTACTTCCAACCGCTGCAACCTTTACACCTTTTGGAACCTTCGCTTGCTTCAAGAAAAACCGCACACCATTCGCACTTGTAAACACAATCCAGCTATATTCACTCAACGTGATCGAATTCAACAGTTGATTCCGAGATTCGAATGAAATAAGAGGGATTTCAATAGAAATCCCCTCTTTTTCTTCAATTAATTTCGTAAATGATGTTGCCTGCTCCCGAGCTCTCGTGACCAATACACGCTTTCCTGAGAGCGGCGAGATCATTGGTCTAATTCTTCTTTCACACGGTCAAGGATATCCTTAGCTCCCTGTTCTTTCATTCTATTTGCAAGTGTGTTCCCTACCTGGATAGGATCATCACCAATTTCCATTTCCTTAATAATGATCGAACCATCAGGTTCTCCCACTAATCCAGTAACCGTAAGCGTCTCATCCTTAAGCGTCGCATGACCGGCAATCGGCACCTGACATCCACCTTCGAGGGTATGAAGAAAAGCTCGCTCCGCTAATACTGTTTTCGTCGTTTCATAATCACTGAATTGATTTAAAATAGCTCGTAGTTCATCATCACTTTCTCGACATTCAATCGATAAAGCGCCTTGTCCAACAGCCGGTACACACAAATCAGGATCAAGGTATTCTGTAACAATCTCCTTTGACCATCCCATACGGTGTAGACCCGCTGCAGCTAGTACAATGGCGTCATAATCTTCATCTGTAAGCTTACGTATACGCGTGTCAATATTTCCGCGAATCCACTTAATCTCCACATCCGGACGAATGGCTTTCAACTGTGCACCACGTCTCAAACTGCTAGTTCCGATTACGGCACCTTCTGGAAGCTCTCTGAACGTCTTCTTCGATTCAGAAATAATCACATCCCGATGATCTTCACGTTCAGGTATACACCCAATCATTAATCCTTCAGGCAAAATAGAAGGCATATCCTTCATACTATGAACCGCCATATCAATATCTCCTCTTAACATGGCGTCTTCAATTTCCTTCACAAATAGTCCTTTTCCCCCAACTTTTGAGAGCGTAACATCAAGAATTTTATCACCACGAGTGACAATCTCTTTGATTTCAAAATCAACATCCGGATTTAATTCCTTTAGTTTACTGATCACCCATTTTGTTTGAGTGATCGCTAATTTACTTCTTCTTGAACCAACTACGATTTTACGCATCATTTATCCTCCAAACTTTCAGTGCTCCCCTTATACATACCAGAAATGGAATTCTGAAAATGTTCCAGAAAGGAAGACATTAATTAAAACGATAAGAAACGCCGCTACGTTCCATAAAGCAAGGGATTTCCCTTCCATATCTCTAGCTACCTTTTGATATAAATACGTACTATATGCGCCAAGAACAAAGAAAGAGATAATAACCTTTGCATCCAATAAGCTGAATGTATCTACTTTCAAGATAGCCCATACGATTCCTAAAATCAGGCTCAGTAACAAAAGCGGCACACCTAGAACGCTACATAAATAAGACAATTTCTCAAGCTGTGACAAATCCCCAAATCTTCTCAGTCGTTTGCTCCACTTCTTGCCTTTTAACATTTGATAGAGAGTTAAATACATAATCGAGAAAATAAAGGAAAGTGAAAATGCTCCATATGATAAGAAAGCCATCGTAATATGAATAATCGAAAGCTCAGACATAAGCTGTTCAGTGAGTAAACTCGATGCCTGCTCTCGAGTAGCAAATAAATTGATCGCCATAATGCTGAAACCGAGTACATTTGCAAAAAAGACAAAAAAATCGACTCGAAAAAACCAATTAATCAAGAGCGATAGCGAGACAATCACCCACGCATAAAAAAATAACCCCTCAAAAGGTGTTAAAATCGGGAATCCGCCAATTTCAATAATCTGCGTTACAAGAAACGCACTTTGCAGGATCCAGACAATAGAAAGCAACCAGAAAGCAAACTGATTTACTTTCCGGTTGTTCTGCAAGAAATCAATAAAATACCCAAGCACACTAAGTGCATAAAGTAATATCGTTATATCATAAAGCCAGCTGGCGTTCGTCACAAATCATGTCTCCTCTCCTAGGAGCGCAACTGCGATACCTGTAATAAAGGGGAGTAGTCAACGGATTCATGCTGTCTTTTTTCTTCGTTTTCTTTCACTCTTTGCTTATGGAGTTCTCTCTCAATCTCTTCTTCAATCGCAAATATTTTAGTGAAGATCTCAAGCGACTCTTCTGCATTTGGCTCTGCAGCCATCTCCTTCACTCGCACTATAGGATCACGTAGCAGCTGGTTCACTATGCTTTTGGTATGCTTACTCAATACTTTTCGTTCCCGATCTGTTAAATTCGGCAGTTTGCGTTCAATACTATTCATTGTTTCTGCTTGAATCGCAAGTGCCTTAGTACGTAATGCTGTAATCATCGGTACAACGCCAAGTGTATTGAGCCACTCTCTAAATTGAACAAGATCTTCTTCAATCATTAGTTCAATTTTCTCTGCTTCCTTCTTACGCTCTGCAATGTTTGTTTCGACAATCCCTTCTAGATCGTCAATATCGTATAAGAAAACAGAGTCCATATTATTAAGTGATGGATCTAGATCTCTTGGAACAGCAATATCTACCATAAACAATGGACGACCTCTTCGCTTTTTAAGTAGAGGTTTGACATTTTGCTCGGTTAGAACATAACTTGTTGAGCCTGTTGAACTGATTAGAATGTCTGCATCAGCAAGCGCAGTTTCTACTTCATCCATAGAACGAGCCTGTCCTTTAAAACGAGAAGCAAGCTCTGTCGCTTTCTCAAGCGTTCGATTTACGACCGTAACTTGGTCTACACCGTTGCTTTGCAAATTCTTAGCAGTGAGTTCACCCATTTTGCCAGCGCCAAGAATGACAACGTGTTTATTTTGAAGTCCACCAAAGATCTTCTTGGCTAATTCGACTGCAGCATAGCTCACCGAAACGGCATTTTCTCCAATTTCGGTTTCGGAATGGGAGCGTTTAGCAAGAGTAATCGCTTGTTTAAAAAGCTGGTTAAAAATTGTTCCTGTTGTCTCTGAATCCTGAGCAAGCAAGAAAGCATCACGAACTTGTCCAAGGATTTGCGTCTCCCCGATGACAAGCGAATCAAGTCCAGCCGCTACACGATAAAGATGTTCTGTTGCCGCATCGTTTTCGCGAATCACTAGATATGGTGAAAATTCTTCTTTCTCAATTCCAAACCATTCAGATAGAAAAGCTTTTGAATAATATCTCCCTGTATGAAGCTGATCAGCAACAACATATAACTCTGTACGGTTACATGTTGATAAGATCACCGCTTCTAGAATACTTTTAGAGTGACGCAACTTATCTAATGCTTCAGGAAATTCGTTCTCCTGAAAGGAAAGTTTCTCTCGTATTTCAACAGGGGCTGTTTTGTGGTTCAACCCTACGACCAGGATGTGCATCGTTCCACCCCCATAAAATTGTTAGCTAAAACTAATCTTTTGCTATCATACCGTCTCTAATTATTGTAACATGTGACAAAACTCACAGAGTTATGAAATGTGAACAGACTATGAAAGCAATTATGATATGATGAAGAAAGTATTATCTCTGCATATTATTAGTAGTCATACAACTATTAATGTACCAGAAAATCAATTGTATAGCAAAAAATGCGTATTTCTGACAATAGGAGGATTTTCATTGAAACGTCAAAGTATTTTTCCGGGTGTTTTATTTATCGGAATCGGCCTTTATTATCTCTCACAAACGTTAAATCTGCCTTTTTCTGAGCAACTAATGAATTGGCAAGTAATCCTAATCGTTATCGGTGTAGCGATGATGATTCAAGGCTTCATTGCGAGAGAAGGAAACATGCTTTTTCCTGGAGTACTCCTACTTGGCCTTGGTGTCCATTTCTACTTCGTCAATAAACTCGCTATCTGGCCAGACAGCTGGGGCATGTATACCCTTATATTAAGTGCTGCCTATCTCGTTACATATTATAAGACCAAGAAAACTGGCCTCATTCCAGGTTTAATTCTACTTGCTATATCCATTATTGAACTTCTATACACCGGGTTAGAAATTTGGCTTACGACTACTTTTTCTTTCGTAGGAAAATTCTGGCCCCTTGTTTTAATTGCAATCGGTATCTATCTTGTAACGAAAAAAAAGTAAGGAGCTGCAGCTCCTTACTTTTTTTATAGAATTGAACTTAAAAAGTCTTGTGTTCTCTGTTCTTTTGGATCGTTGAACAGTTCGTTCGGGTGACCCTTCTCTACAATTTTACCGTCGTGCATGTATACGACCCAGTCTCCAACTTCGCGCGCAAAGCCCATTTCATGTGTGACCACTACCATGGTCATTCCTTCTTTCGCTAATTCCTTCATAGTTGAAAGAACTTCTCCTACAAGTTCAGGATCAAGCGCCGAAGTCGGCTCGTCAAAAAGCATAATGTCTGGCTTCATCGCAAGTGAACGTGCTATTGCAACTCGCTGCTTTTGCCCACCTGAAAGTTTGTTCGGATACACATTTGCTTTATCAGCTAGCCCTACCTTCGCAAGAAGTTCTTTGCCTTCCTTCTCAGCCTCAGCACGTTTCAATTTCTTAACCATTAACGGTGCTTCGATGACGTTTTCTAGAACGGATTTATGCGGGAATAAGTTGAAATGTTGAAACACCATTCCAACACGCTGCCTTACTTTATTTAGATCATTTCTTTTAGGATCGATTGTTTCACCCTCAATGATTACATTCCCGCTATTCTTGATTTCAAGAAAATTCATACAGCGTAGCAAGGTGCTTTTACCTGAACCACTAGCTCCAATCAGAACAACAACGTCACTTTCATTAACTTCAAGATCAATATCCTTTAGGACATGGAGGTCACCAAAGGATTTATTCAATTTCTCTACTCGAATCATTTCAGCTTTTTCGGCCATTTCTAACACCTCTCTGGTTTCTTAATCACTAGCTGATAGTCGTTTCTCAAGAAGGTTAACTAAGAACGTAAAGATTAGAACCAACACAAGATAATATACAGCAACTATAAGTAAATACGTCATCTCATCAAACGTTCTTGCTCCCTGCGTAGTCGCAACGCTAAACAATTCTGGTAGAGCAATAAAGGCTGCTAGAGAGGAATCTTTCAAACCAATGATAAATTGGTTACCCAGTGGCGGAAGTGCTCGTCTGAATGCTTGTGGAAGGATAATCCGTCTCATAGCAAGAGTATGACTCATTCCAAGAGAGCGTCCTGCTTCCATCTGACCTTTGTCGATTGATTGAATCGAACCTCGAAAGATCTCTGCAATATAAGCCCCATTATGGAGAGCAAGTCCGATCGAAGCAGCCCAGAATTTCGGAATGTTGAATTCAGTTAAACCAAAATAGAAAATAAAGATTTGCACAATAAGTGGTGTACCTCGAATGACAGCGATATACACATTCGCGATCCAATTAAGTATTTTTGATTGAGATATTTTAAAAAGTGCAAAAAACAGTCCAATAAAAACAGCTATTAAAACAGATACGAATGTAACTCGAATCGTTAGCCATAAACCTTCAAAGAAAACAGGGTAGCTTTCTAATAATGTTTCAAAAAAATGAGCAAAAGTTGGCAAGTGCGATCAGCTCCTTAGAATTCAGTAACGTAACAGGTTAAAAAAAAGAATGTGCGCACATCGCACACATTCCTTTTCCTTACTCACTGTCAGGACTCTGGGTGATGTCTACTCCGATGTATTCCTCACTTAGCTTTGTTAGTGTTCCATCTTCTTTTAACTCTTCTAAAGCTTTGTTAACGGCTTCAAGAAGATTTGAGTTCTCTTTCTTAATGGCAACAGCTTGTTCACTCGTACCAAGTTGCTCAACCTTCTCAATCTTGAAATCTTCTTCGATTGCTTGCTTGCCTGTAATGTCATCTGTAATAACTGCATCATGCTTTCCTTCACTTAATGCACGCAGTGCAGTTTGATCACTATCGTAGTTTGAAATCTTATCAGTGTACTCTTCGGCTGATTTTTCGTAAGTGGAACCTTTAGATACAGCGACATCTTTGCCACTTAAATCTTCTACACTCTTAATATCGCTTCCAGGCTGAACATAAAGTACAGGTCCCGAATAGTAGTATGGTTCACTAAAATTAACTGCTTCTTTACGCTCATCCGTAATCGTATGACTAGCTACTGCCGCATCATAACGACCTGACTGAATGGCCGATACCATACCGCTAAATTTAAATTTCTCTACAGCGGGTTCAAGATCTAACTTTTCTGCGATGGCTTTACCAACTGCTACGTCAAAGCCATCAAGATCTCCATTCTTATCTACTGTACTAAACGGTGGAAATTCACCCGAAACGACGTAGCTGAATTTACCGTCTTCTGTTAATTCTAGACCGTCGTCTCCTTCAGAACCAGATGATCCACTTTCTTCTTCGTTCCCTCCACAAGCGGCTAAAACAAGCACAAACAATAACATTATTGCGGTTAGAAAACTCCACTTTCTTTTCATCATCACGTGTCCCCCTTAAACGACTTTTCAAACTTGCAGTTAGGATTATGTAAACTGCGATACTTTTATAATACCAATTTTTAGACATTTCTTTCAATTCTGACTTGCGGCTTGTACACCTCCTAATTCCCCCTAAGAGCGGATAACAGAAAACCAGCCTCTATATCCTTCTGTTTCCTTCATTTTATTTCCATTCCCTTTCTATTTGAATTGAAAACCTTAAATTGCTAATTATCTGAAAAATAACCATAAAGAAAAACCCGATCTATTGACCGGGCTTGATAACTACAAATAAGATTTAATTGCACCCCATACATTTTCTTTACCTTGTCCAGTATGAGAAGAAAACGTGACGAGTTTGTCGGATGGTTCAATTTTCAGCGTCTGGTTAACGACTTTTAAATGTTTATCCCATTTTCCTTTAGGGATTTTATCCGATTTCGTCGCTACAACAATTACTGGTATTTCATAGTGCTTTAACCAATCGTACATCACGACATCATCATTAGATGGAGAGTGACGTAAATCAACAATTTGAATGACCGCTTTAAGCTGATCTCGATCAGTTAAATAAGTCTCAATCATACGCCCCCAGGCATCTCTTTCTTTCTTGGATACTTTAGCAAAGCCATAACCAGGAACATCCACAAAATACAAAAGCTCATTAATCAAATAAAAATTAAGCGTTTGGGTTTTACCAGGTCTTTGTGATGTTCTAGCAAGATTCTTTCGATTAATTAGCGTGTTAATAAGAGAAGATTTCCCTACGTTAGATCGGCCAGCTAAGCCAATCTCAGGTAAACCATCTACAGGATATTGCTCTGGCTTAACAGCACTAATTATAAAATCTGATTTCGTTACTTTCATTTATTCTCCCCCACAAGTGCGGTTTTTAACACTTCATCCAAATGTGAGACTGGAAGGAATGTTAAATCTTTGCGAATGCTTTCTGGAATATCATCCAGATCTTTTTCATTTTCCTTTGGCATGATGATAGTGGTTAAACCAGCTCGATGCGCACTAAGCGATTTTTCTTTAAGTCCACCAATCGGCAGAACACGTCCACGTAACGTAATCTCACCGGTCATCCCTACATCTCTTCGAACAGCCTTGCCTGTTAATGCTGATACAAGAGCCGTGGCAATTGTAATCCCTGCTGATGGACCATCTTTTGGAGTAGCCCCTTCTGGTACGTGAATATGAATGTCGTTCGACTCATGGAACGACGGGTCAATGGATAGCTCTTCTGACTTAGAGCGAATATAACTAAACGCAGCTTGAGCTGATTCTTTCATCACATCGCCAAGTTTCCCTGTTAATATGAGCTTACCTTTACCAGGTGATAGGGAAACTTCAATAGCAAGGGTGTCTCCACCAGCCGTCGTATAAGCTAGACCCGTGGCCGTTCCAATTTGATCTTCCTTCTCAGCTTCACCATAACGAAATTTCGGATGTCCAAGCAGCTCTTCAAGCATAGTTTCAGTAACAATAACGCGTTTTTTCTTACCTGAAACAATTAATTTCGTTGCTTTTCGACAAACCGTAGCAATTTGGCGCTCAAGATTACGAACACCAGCTTCTCTCGTATAGTGACGCACAAGCTTATAAAGACTCTCTTCTCTGAGCTGAAGATTACCTTTTTTCAATCCGTGCTCTTCAAGCTGTCTTGGTACAAGATAATTCTTAGCAATATTCACTTTTTCAATTTCAGTGTACCCTGCAATTTGAATGACTTCCATACGATCAAGAAGTGGTTCCGGTATCGTTGCAAGATTATTAGCTGTTGTTACGAACATCACTTTCGACAGATCATACGGCTCTTCAATATAGTGATCACTAAATGTGTTGTTTTGTTGCGGATCAAGCACTTCCAATAAGGCAGATGATGGATCACCACGGAAGTCATTAGACATTTTATCGATTTCATCTAATAGAAAAACAGGGTTAACAGTGCCTGCTTTTTTCATCCCTCTGATGATTCGACCTGGCATAGCTCCAACATAGGTTCTACGATGACCTCGTATTTCAGCCTCGTCACGCACACCACCAAGAGAAATTCGCACAAACTCTCGTCCAATGGAACGAGCGACAGATCTTGCAAGTGATGTTTTCCCTACACCAGGTGGTCCAACAAGACAAAGAATTGGTCCTTTGAGAGATTTGGTGAGTTGCTGAACAGCAAGATATTCTAGCACACGTTCTTTTACTTTCTCAAGACCGTAATGATCTTCATCCAGAATCTTTTCTGCATGATTAATATCTAGGTTATCCGTCGTTTCTTTTGACCAGGGTACTTGAATTAACCAATCAATATAATTACGAATAACAGAACTTTCAGCAGAGCTTTGCGGAATTTTCTCATACCGATCAAGCTCTTTATACGCCATTTCTTGAACGGATTCAGGCATATCCGCTTCTTCAATTTTCTCTTTCAGTGTTGCGATCTCACCAGTTTTACCTTCTTTTTCACCCAGTTCGTTTTGAATCGCCTTCATTTGTTCGCGAAGATAATACTCTTTTTGTGTTTTCTCCATCGACCGTTTTACACGCTGACCAATTTTCTTTTCAAGATCGATTACATCTTTTTCATTTTGAAGAATTTCAATCAGCTTATTTAATCGTTCTTGTGAACTATAGGTTTCTAGAATTTCTTGCTTTTGGCGAATCTTTAATGAAAGATGAGAAGCAATAATATCAGCAAGCCGTCCGGGCTGCTCGATATCACTTACAGAAGCAAATGTTTCCGCGGTCACTTTCTTAGAAACTTTAATGTATTGTTCAAATAAATCAAGAACTGTTCGCATTAATGCCTCTTCTTCAACGTTCTTATCTGCGCTTTCATTAATTTGCTCTACTTCAACCTCATAAAACTCTTCTGTATCTTTAAATTCTACAATTTTTCCTCGTTGGAGCCCTTCAACAAGCACTCTTATTGTGCCATTTGGCAATTTCAGCATTTGCTTAACCGTTGCAAGTGTTCCAATCTCGTAGATATCTTTTACTTCAGGTGTTTCAATTTCCACCTCTTTTTGTGTAGATAGAAAAATTTTCTGGTCATCCATCATTACCTTCTCAAGTGCTTGTACAGACTTCTCACGTCCTACATCAAGATGTAAAACCATTGATGGGTAAACAAGCAAACCTCTTAAAGGCAGCAATGGCAATGTTTTATGTTCATTCTTCAATCACGGCACCTCCAGACAACAAACTAAAAAACGTTATGATTCGCAATTATCCGAGCTTATTCTATTGATAAGTTGTACTTCATTGTATCCTAAGTTTCTTCTACTTGTCTAATCATCCCTGCTCAAACTCCAAAAAAACTTACTTACAATAGAAAAACGCGCCTGGCAGTCTTTTTTAGCTATGTTAGCTGATCTAATTTATTTCACGTTTTTCTTTGACTTTTCTTCAATGCACAAAGAAAATCCCCGCCCCCTAACTTCCGGGCTGGGATTTTCCTATTACAATGGAAGGAAATTCTTGCGCTTTTTCAATCATAAAGGCTGCGTCAAATACTTCTGACAGATGTTTTACCGGTACTACAGTAATACCTTTTATGACTTTCAGCATTTCTTCATTATTCTCATATGGGATGAGGACTAATTCAGCACCAGCATCCCGTGCAGCTGTTACTTTGGCAAAAACGCCCCCGACAGGTTTAACAAACCCATGAATGCTAATTTCACCAGTCATTGCAACTTTATGATTAACAGGACTTCCCTTAACAGCAGAGTATATACCTGTCGCAATAGCAACCCCTGCTGAGGGACCATCTACAGGAACACCTCCAGGAAAGTTAATATGTAGATGATAAGCCCCCACTGGTAGCCCCATCGATTTTAATACGGTCATAACGTTTTCAACAGAAGATTTCGCAAGGCTCTTTCTTCGGATCGACTTTGACTGATTCCCGATGCTTTCTTCCTCAACAATACCTGTAATAGTAACAGAGCCTTCTTTTTCTAGTTTCCCTTTAACGGCTGTCACTTCAATTTCAAGTAAAGCTCCCATGTTTGGTCCATAAACTGCGAGCCCATTAACAACACCTGTTGCTGGGGAAAGAGGGATTTTTCTTTCTGGTCTTGGCGTAAGTCGACTGGCATGGATGACCCATTCCATATCGGCCGCAGTAATGCTTCCTCTATTTTCTGTAATCGCCAGTCCTGCCGCAATTTGCATTAAGTTAACCGCTTCACGACCATTTCTAGCATAGCGACTAACCCGCTCAATACCATCGTTATCGAGCGTAAGGTTTAATTTCTTCGCTGCTCTAGTCGCTATACGAGCGATTTCTTCCTGGCTCAGCTCACGGAAATAAACTTCCATACATCTAGAACGAATGGCCGGCGGAATATCTTCTGGAGTTCTCGTAGTCGCTCCAATCATTCTAAAATCTGCTGGTAATCCATTTTGGAAAATATCGTGTATATGGTTGGGGATATTTGTATTTTCTTCATTATAATAAGCACTCTCAAGATACACTTTTCGATCCTCTAGAACTTTTAGCAGCTTGTTCATTTGAATGGGATGAAGCTCTCCAATTTCATCAATAAAGAGGATCCCTCCATGCGCATTCGTAACAGCTCCTTGCTTTGGCTGAGGAATGCCTGCCTGCCCCATAGCTCCCGCACCTTGATAAATAGGGTCGTGAACAGAACCAATTAAAGGGTCAGCAATTCCTCTTTCATCAAAGCGTGCCGTAGTAGCATCTAGTTCTACAAAAACGGCTGAATTTTTGAAAGGCGTTCCACGGTTTCGCTTAGCTTCCTCTAGAACGAGGCGGGCGGCCGCTGTCTTGCCTACCCCAGGCGGTCCATATATAATCACGTGCTGCGGATTAGGTCCACAGATGGCGGCTCTTAACGTACGAATCCCTTCTTCTTGACCAACAATCTCAGAAAACCCAGTTGGCCGAATACGTTCTGATAGCGGTTCGCTTAGCGAAATACTTCTTAATCGACGTAAATGCTCCATTTCTTTTCGCGATTCTTTATCTATTGAAACTTTCTGGGTTCGCTGATTCCGAAGCAAATTCCAGAAATACAATCCGATCACTATTCCAAAAAATAATTGTATCGCTAGTGCTATCCCTGTCCAATTCATACTCCTACCTCCTGAAGATTGATCAATAGAACTAGTATCTCCTGAGGTTTCGTTCCATAAACCGGCAATCCACAAATTGGATAGGGCATCTCACAAAAAAGCCAATCACCCACAGGCGATTGGCTTTGAAATTATGCACTTTCTTTAGGTGATTTCTTATCTTCGTCGATAACAGAACCATCTTCAAGAATCAATTTAGGCGTAGTCTTCTCACTTACTGTAGAAGCTGACAGTACGCACTTCTTAATCTCTTCACGAGCAGGAAGGTCATACATAACATCAAGCATAATTCCTTCAATAATCGAACGAAGTCCACGTGCACCAGTTTTTCTTTCAATTGCTTGTTTCGCAATTTCTACTAGTGCATCATCTTCAAACTCCAGTTCAACATCGTCAAGTTCAAGAAGTTTTTGATATTGCTTCACTAATGCATTCTTAGGTTTTGTAAGAATTTCTACTAGTGCTTCTTCATCTAGAGGCTCAAGGCTTCCAATAACCGGAAGACGGCCAATAAATTCAGGAATCAGTCCAAAACGAAGGAGGTCTTCAGGAAGAACCTTACCTAGGTATTCACCTGGTTTAAGATCTTCTTGTTTTGCTTCGCCACTAAATCCAATAATTTTCTTACCAAGACGACGCTTGATAATTTGTTCAATTCCATCAAACGCTCCCCCGCAAATGAAGAGAATGTTTGTTGTATCAATTTGAATAAATTCTTGATGAGGATGCTTACGTCCACCTTGCGGAGGCACACTAGCAGTTGTACCTTCAAGAATTTTGAGTAGCGCTTGCTGAACACCTTCACCAGAAACATCACGTGTAATAGAAGGATTCTCAGATTTACGAGCTACCTTATCAATTTCATCAATGTAGATGATCCCTTTTTCAGCTTTTTCTACATCGTAATCTGCAGCTTGAATGAGTTTAAGAAGAATATTCTCAACATCTTCCCCAACATACCCAGCTTCAGTTAATGACGTAGCATCCGCAATAGCAAAAGGCACATTCAGAATTCTAGCTAGCGTTTGTGCGAGAAGCGTTTTACCGCTCCCTGTTGGTCCAATTAGTGCAATATTACTTTTCGCAAGCTCAACATCATCAGGTTTAGATGATGCATTAATACGCTTATAGTGATTATAAACGGCTACTGAAAGTGATTTTTTCGCCTTTTCCTGCCCAATGACATAGTCATCAAGAATTTGGCAAATTTCATGAGGCTTCGGTACTTCTTTAAAGTCCACCTCTTCTTCAGTTCCAAGTTCTTCTTCAACGATTTCAGTGCATAATTCAATACACTCATCACAGATATAAACACCTGGTCCTGCTACTAACTTACGGACTTGATCCTGCGTTTTACCACAGAAAGAACATTTAAGTTGTCCTTTTTCATCGTTAAATTTAAACATGAATTCACCCCTAACCTTTGATCTCGATGAAATCCGAGTAGGTCTATCTGCAAAGGAACTCCGTCAGTCCAATTGAACTTTAATTACTCATGAAGTAATCTTAACGGGCATCCACCACTGGTTTCTCATCCTATTTATGTAATGAAATTGTATCATATAACGCAAAAGGATACGAAATAAAACGACTCTTTAAAGCTTATTATGTATCAAGTTCTTTGTCTTACTACTATGTTTAGCAAATTTGTTTCATTTCATTACTACTTCTTTTTGTAAAAACAAGGCGCGATTAAGCGCCTTGTTTCAAATAAGCCAATCTAATAGCTTGTATTAAGCTTTTTTACTGTTGTCTACAAGAACATCGATTGCTTTACGGATGCGTAGGTCACCTTTAAGTGCATCAGTGCCACCCTGCATAGTAAGCATTGAACGAATTTGTTCTTCTTCCATGTTGTACATTGCAGCCATTTTAGAAAGTTCTTCATTCACTTCTTCTTCAGAAACTTCCACATTTTCAGCTTCAGCAATTGCTTCAAGAGTTAGGTTAGTACGCACGCGCTTTTCACCGTCTTCTTGCATTTGCTCACGAAGTGCTTTTTCATCCTGACCAGAGAATTGGTAGTACATTTCAAGGTTCATACCTTGTTGTTGAAGACGCTGTTCAAATTCTTGAAGCATGCGGTCAACTTCTGCATCTACCATAGCGGATGGAAGGTCAATCTCGCTGTTTTCAGTAGCTTTTTCAATCAACGTGTCTTTCTTTTGAACATCAGCATCTTCTGCTTTTTGTTTCTCAAGATTTTCTTTCGTTGTTTTCTTAAGCTCATCAAGTGATTCTACTTCTTCGTTTACATCTTTAGCGAACTCATCATCAAGCTCAGGAAGTTCTTTACGCTTAATGTCGTGAATTTTAACTTTGAATGTTGCTTCTTGACCAGCAAGATTCTCAGCATGATACTCTTCAGGGAAAGTAACTGTTACTTCCTTCTCAGCACCAGCTTTCTCACCAATTAGTTGCTCTTCAAAGCCAGGAATGAAAGTGTTTGAACCAATTTCTAATGAATAGTTGTCGCCTTGTCCACCTTCAAATGGTTCTTCACCAAGGAAACCTTCGAAGTCGATTACTGCTGTATCGCCTTCTTGAAGTTCTCCATCTTCAACAACAACAAGCTCAGCTTGCTTTTCTTGAAGTGACTTAAGCTCTGCTTCCACTTCTTCATCTGTAACGCTTGTCTCTTGTTCTTCAACTTCAAGACCTTTGTATTCGCCAAGTTTTACTTCAGGCTTAACAGTTACTGTTGCTTTGAAGATCAAGTTTTGACCTTTTTCCATTTGCTCCACGTCTACTTCCGGACGATCAACTGGCTCGATACCAGATTCATCGATAGCTTCTGAATAAGCTTTAGGAAGAATAATATCAAGAGCATCTTGATAAAGAGATTCTACACCAAAACGCTTTTCGAAAAGAGAGCGTGGCATTTTACCTTTACGGAATCCAGGTACATTAACCTGTTTTACGACTTTTTTGAACGCTTCGTCCAGCGCACTATTAACCTCAGTAGCGTCTACTTCTACTGTAAGAACGCCCTGATTACCTTCAAGCTTTTCCCAATTTGCAGTCATTTACACATTACCTCCAACAATAAATATATTTCCACTAATCGAGCGTTTAAAAAAGATGACGCCTTTTGGAGTATAAAAGCGTCTGCTGTCTTTTAAACGGTCTCTTTTACTAGTAAATATGGGTTTGCAACCATTTTATTATAACATAGAACAGTTACTTTTCAACACATACGGTATGATTGTAAACCGCGTAACCATAGTACAGCTTACCCATGTTCCCGAATGATCGCAAGGCAAAACATTCTATTTCCATGTATTTCTACTCAAACGGGCGATAAAATGGCTGATTTTCAATGTTCATGATCCGATTTGCAGCCACCTCAAATTCAGAAGACTTAACTTCATAATAATCGCTAAGCTCCTCATTTAACAAGTCTTCACCATTCATTTCAGAAGCCACTTTATGAACAGCTGCCGCCCAAACAGCACTGTTCGATGGTTCGGCCTCAAATGGCGAAATGGCGAACAAATAATGCCACCAAATTTGCACACACATCTCAAAAAGAGCTGGATTTTTCTGTTCCACCACATGAGATAGTTTCGATTTAACGCTTAAAGAAAAGTCCTGCAGAAAAATATCCTTCAATTCGGAAGGATTTACAGTAATCTCTCTTCCAAACTTATGTACGATAACTTCTTGATTCAACTCTTTTTCTCTTAACACCTGTAACACCAGGCTTTTAAGGAGGGGATCCTTATCTGTTGCATTTAAATATGTAAGATAAACTGGAATAGACTTTTTCTCATTAACAGCGCTCAGTTTCTGTATAGCCAACCACTGTTTTTCCGTCTTATCGCTTTCTAAATAAGCAATCAGCTTGTCTGCATCTTCCTCTTGGACAGTTTCAAACTCATCGTCAGAATCGATATCATAACTCGTCATTTGCCTGCTGAAATGCAATAGCTGATAGAGCGATTCCGCTATATTTGACGGAAGTTGATTTTCTTGCAATACCGCTTCGATCATCGTAACTACATTCTGATACTTTCCAAGCTGAACTAAAATTGATATGTATACTTGAAAAATGTCGTAATAGTCCCCGATACCCTGCTGCATCATTGTTTCACAGCGTTCAGATGCTTCTTTTAAATCGCCCATTTCAACCAGGCTTAGGACCATTCCAAAATTCCCTTGAGGATGATCTGGTTCGATTTCAAGTAGCTGACTAAAATGTTTATGTGCCTCTTTAATTTCTTTAGCTTTAAGTGCTGCCATTCCTTTTTCGACAAGTTTGCCTGCCACGTTTGGAAAATAAACTATTTTCCTCTCATGCTTTTCTTTATCCATGACGTAATCGCTCCACTCTCTTATATTCTCTATTAAAAGAGTTTACAGCAGGAAAGGCGCAGCTACGATTAGGTATCAGTTTATCAGTATCCACCTGTAAACTCAAGTTGAAGCACGTTACAGGTTCTATTCCCGCTTGTTTGTTGTTTAACACGCTCTATTAGTAAAGCGCTACGATACGTGATTGTTCCCCTGAAAGCAAGTCACAATACAGCACCGTTTCTGAACGTACTCATTAAAGTGCAAGCTATGTTAGGTTATATTGATGAAATGTCGTTTTGGGCTCATTCAAGTGAAACCTTATTTTCACATGGTGAAAATCAGCCAAAAATCAACAACGTTCATTCACACAGCTCAAAGTATAAAAAAAAAAGCCATCTTATCACAAGGATAAATGCCTTTACGTTATAGATATGGTGTCCCAGGAGAGATTCGAACTCCCGACCCACAGCTTAGAAGGCTGTTGCTCTATCCTACTGAGCTACTGGGACATTGTTTAGTTTGTAGCGACATTTATTAATATAACGAATATCAAAAATAATGTCAATAGAAAAACTAGAAAAACACAGCCTTCGCTGTGTTTTTTTCCTAAGTGAGAGAAAATATTTTTGAAAGATCTTCTACTATTTCCCCATTTTCATCACGATACGTCACGCTAACATCATTTTCAGACCATTCTACAATCGCATAAGTTTGAATCGGCGGTTTTCTCGGAAGTTTGACACTACCAGGATTAAGAAACAGTGTTCCTTCCTCAAATACAGATAGGACCTCATGAGAATGACCAAAACAAACAAGATCCGCTTGTACTTCTTCAGCTTTATACTGCAATTTCATTAACGTCATTTTCACATTATATAAATGTCCATGGGTCGTAAAAACAGTTTTGTTCCCTACTTTATCGACCGATTCATCTGGATAACGATGGTCATAATCACAGTTTCCACTCACTCTCACCTGAAAAGGTAGCATTTCAGATGCATCATAATCAAATTCTGAATCTCCACAGTGGATCATACATTCGACTTCATTTTGATGTCTCTCTACAAGATTCTGCAATTCTTCGTTAGAACTATGATTATCACTTACAACTAGAACTTTCATCTCACGTCACCTCTTCAATTTAGAGTCGAGTCATGAATGCTATTAATGTTAACTCAGGCAAAGAAGCCGTATATTCAACGAGTTCAAATCATTAGTTATCCATATGTTTTAAAATAAATCCTTAAATCCCTTTTCTAAACGATCAAGAGCTTGTCCTCTATGTGAGATAGCATTTTTTTCTTCAGGAGAAAGTTCAGCCATCGTTTTACCGTATGAAGGCAGGTAGAAAATTGGATCATAACCGAACCCGTAGTTTCCAGAACGTTCAAAAGCAATTGTCCCCTTGCATGAACCCGAAAAAACTTCCGTGTTTTGACCAGGGATGGCGACCGCTAGAATACATTGAAAAGAAGCTCCACGATCTTCTTCAGGTACATTCTTCATTTCTTCGAGAACTTTGTCCATGTTTGCTTCATCATTTTTATCGAGTCCTGCATATCTAGCCGAATAAACCCCGGGATCACCATCAAGTGCATCTATGACAAGCCCAGAATCATCCGCAATAACCGGTTGGTTTGTTAATTTCATAATGGCTTCGGCTTTTAGTACGGCATTCTCCGCAAAAGTATGACCAGTTTCTGCCACGTCAGGCGCTTCTTCGAGATCCAATAAAGAAATTACAGTAAGCTCTTCTGACTCGAACCTTCTCTTAAATTCTCTTACTTTACCTTCATTCTTTGTTGCAATAAGAAGTTTACGCATCGTCCGTAGATTCCTCCTTTATTTTTGAAGCAAACTCACCGATCACTTCTGTTTGCTTCTGAATCAATTTCTCAACACCATCTTTACCTAGCGCAAGCATTTCATTTAATTGATTCATATTAAACGTTGCTTCTTCACCTGTTCCCTGTAGTTCCACGAATTCCCCACTACCAGTCATAACAATATTCATATCCACATGAGCAGAGGAATCTTCCTTATAACAAAGGTCCAATAAAGCCGTTCCACCTTGATCAATTCCTACCGAAGTGGCTGCAAGAAAATCAGTTAATGGCATTTTCTTAATTTGCTTTCGATTCATACCTTTTTCTACAGCCAGTGCAAGTGCTACAAATGCGCCAGTAATAGAAGCAGTTCGAGTGCCGCCATCTGCCTGAATTACATCACAATCAATCCAAATCGTGCGTTCTCCAAGTGCTTCAAGGTCAACTACCGTCCGAAGTGCTCTTCCAATTAGTCGCTGAATCTCCATTGTTCGACCAGCAACTTTCCCTTTACTTGATTCACGAATGTTTCTTTGTTCAGTAGCTCTTGGCAACATAGCATACTCGGCTGCAATCCACCCTTTCCCCTGTCCTCGCATAAAAGGTGGTACGCGATCCTCTATTGATGCAGAGCAAATCACTTTTGTATCTCCTACAGTAATTAATACAGAACCTTCCGGATGCTTTATATAATCTCTTTCAATATGTATCGCTCTAAGCTCATCTTCCTTACGTCCATCAATTCTCATACTCTTCCTCCTGTTCCCCATCTCTTTCATTACTAAATCATAACCATTTAATGAAACTACCTTTTATCTTTTCTAGACTATGTTAATAAACGTTACTGAATTTCAGATGACCCATGAATTTAATCGTAATAAGCCTAACTAACCTTCATTTAAATAGAAAAAGAGGCAGTACACCTGCCTCTTAATCGTATCATATTCTATTTTAAAAACCCACTTTGTTAACGTCTTCTGGCCTTGAAACTGGTTCTGACAAAGCATTACCAGCTTCATCAATGACTTCTGGGTGACCATCAACAGTAATAGCTACTTCATTAATGCTTTCCTTCTCGGTTAACGAAAGAACCAGACTATTTATAATATCTTTCTGAATAACCATCTCTTCTGATCCAGTTAAGATCGCTTCATTAAAATCTAGCGTTAATAAACCATCTTCCTCTTCAGCCTTCAATAATTTTACGTCTTTAGATAGTTGACTAAATAAGCCGGAATGAACTGCCGGTCCTTCCATTAGTCCTTTCAATACGCCTCGCACATCATCCGAGACGCCTTCCATGCGTTTCGTAACTGGGACGTAGTATGCATAGTCTTCACTTTGTGCCATGAAATAGACGGTTACATCTTCGCTATTGGAAACATCAACCACATTACCCATCTCATGGTTAATCCCATTCGCCCTGCTAACACTCTCACCGATTGGCGTCCCATTCACAGGCATTTCCTGTTGATCATAGCCATTGATTTGAATTTTCACCTTCTCAATTCCGTCAAATTGAGTTAATGTCCAAGTGACAGCCTCAAGAATTTGTTTCTCATTTTCTGCAGCATAATCTTTAAACTCATTTGAGAAATCTACAACCACCGTTTCATCAACTTGATCAACGCCCTGGATAACAGTTCCAGCAGGCAACACAGCTTTAAAGCCGTTAGGAAGCATTTCTGTCACTGGACCATCAACAACAAGGTATTCTAACGCTTGTTTTGCAGCACCTTCTACGGCAGGAAGTTGAACGCTCTGTGGCACAACCATTCCATTGGCATCAAGTAAATAGAGTTGACGAGTCGTCATTCCAGTGGCTTCATCAGCCGCCTCTTCACCCGTCGCTTCTTCTACTTCACCTTCTTTTGTAGCACCTGTCTCATTATCCTCCATCTGTTCTCCATCTTTTACATAATCGACTTTAGGAGGATCGATTTCCTTTAATGATTTTTCAAAACCGAAACCGCAACCAGATATTGTTAATATACATGAAAGCAACAATAGCGCGAACCCAATTCCGCGTAAACGCATAGCTATCCCTCCCCGGATGGTTTGTACTACCATTTATACGAGTTATATTTCAATTTATACCTGAGTAATTTGAATAACTTGTTTTATCATTTATTAGGAGAGATACGAGCTTCAAAAATTGGCTACGATATTGAACCTTGGTGATTTCTAGAAATTTTTTTGAGAAAGATTAATTTTTTAGATAACTAAAAAACTCTAACCTTTGATAGATTAGAGTTCGATACGTTCAACATTAGCGACAGGATAATCCAGCCAATGGCTCGCAATCCTAGCGAAGTTGTCAATTGATCCAGTTGTAAGAAATGTATGCGATGGACGTTCATCACCTGTATATAAAAGTGAACTGTACTCTAGAATACCACTCACTTCATATGCTGTTTCATCGCCTGAACAAATAATGGCTGTATCGTCTCCCATGACTGATTGAATCACTGATTCTAATAATGGATAATGTGTACATCCTAATATCAGGGTATCGATTCCTTTATCCATCAATGGGGCAAGCGTGCTTCTGACAGTCTGATACGTTTCTTCACTGTTCAGATTTCCGGTTTCGACCAGCGGCACAAAGGGAGGGCACGCAAGACTTTCCACTTTAATATCATTATCAATAGCTTTAAGGGAGTACTCGTAAGCTCGACTTTTTACAGTACCAGTCGTTCCAATTACTCCAACATACTTATTTGTCGTTTCTTTCAAAGCACTTCTTGCTCCAGGGTGAATAACACCTCTTACGGGGATAGATAGTTCATCTTGAATCTCTTTAAGAACGACAGCCGTCGCAGTATTACAAGCAATAATGAGCATTTTAATATGGTATTGCTCTAATAGGTAATTCGTCATTTCCCAGGTGAACTGCCTCACCTCAGCAACCGTTCTAGGCCCATAAGGACATCTTGCTGTATCACCTAAATAAACAATTTCTTCTTTTGGTAGCTGTCGCATAATCTCTCTTGCTACCGTTAGCCCGCCAACACCTGAATCAATAACCCCGATTGGTTTCTTCAAAATATTTCGCCTCTCTACTTACCGGTCCAGTTAGTTCTTTTTCATTTCGTCATAAAGTAAATGCAAACTTTCTTCAAGTGCTTTTACTTGATCCCCCGAGAATTTCTGGGTAATGTTTTCCAAATAGACCTGTCTTTTATGAATCACTTTTTTAATTATTTCATTTCCCTTATCTAATATATGAATTCGTACGACTCGTCGATCGTGTGGGTCTTTCACTCGTTTTACTAGCTCCGTTTTTTCCATACGATCCACGAGATCCGTCGTCGTACTACAGGCAAGATACATTTTATTAGACAGTTCTCCAATAGTTAAATCACCGTATTCAGAAAGCCATTGGAGCGCAAGAAATTGAGGAGGTGTAATGGAAAATTCACTCAAAAGTTCCCGTCCATGTTGTTTAATAATACCAGCAACCATACGAAGTGATTTCTCTATATCAACAATTGACGCTGGTTCTCTTGTTAATTCTTCAGACATCTAGTCTCCCCCTTATAATATCTTACATTCTATTTTGATTGTAACCGATATGAATTGCAAGAGATGACTCCTTCTAACTTCTTATTCATTTGCCCATGTATAAGAAGTAGCGTAAAATACTTACCTAATTCATCATTGCCTTAAAAACGAATCATGAACATATGTAAATAAAAAAAGAAGAGCTATAGTTTCCTATAGCTCTTCCGTTGCGAAATGTTCTTGTACATAGGCAACCACTTCTTCATTTGTTGCAAGTGAAAGAATATGATCGATATGAGAAGAAATCTCTTCTTTAGATAGCTTCGTCATTTGACTTCTAGCAGGCAAAATCGAAGTCGCACTCATGCTGAATTCATCGAGTCCAAGACCAAGAAGGATTGGGATCGCAATCTGGTCTCCCGCCATTTCACCACACATACCAGCCCACTTGCCTTCTTTATGAGCTGCATCAATGACCATTTTAACAAGTCTAAGAATTGCAGGATTATATGGTTGGTAAAGGTAAGATACCTTTTGATTCATACGATCAGCAGCCATCGTATATTGAATAAGATCGTTAGTTCCAACACTAAAGAAATCAACTTCTTTAGCAAAAACGTCAGCCATTGCCGCCGTTGCAGGAATTTCAACCATCATACCAATTTCAATATCTTCTGATACCTGAATACCTTCCCCGATTAGCTCCTCTTTAACAGAAAGAAGCATCTCTTTAGCCTGACGGAATTCACCGACAGTTGCAATCATAGGGAACATTACTTTCAAGTTACCGAAAACACTTGCGCGAAGAAGTGCACGCAGCTGAGTACGGAAAATTTCCGTCTCTTCCAGGCAAAGACGAATCGCACGGAACCCAAGGAATGGATTCATTTCTTTCGGAAGATTTAAGTAAGGTAGCTCTTTATCTCCACCGATATCAAGTGTACGGATTACGACAGGCTTACCATCCATTTTTTCAAGAACTTCTTTGTAAGCCTTGAACTGCTCTTCTTCTGATGGCAATTCGTTACGGCCCATATATAGAAATTCAGTACGATAAAGGCCGACGCCTTCTCCACCGTTTTCAAGGACACCTTTTACATCTTCAGGAGTTCCGATGTTTGCTGCAAGCTCAACATGTTTCTCATCTTTCGTTGTTGTTGGCTCATTAACAAGCTTCGCCCACTCTTGTTTTTTAGCTTCAAAGTGTTCCTTTTTCTTTGTATATTCCGCAATTTCTTCTTCAGAAGGATCAACGATCACATTACCATCGATACCATCAATAATAACTAGTTTACCTTCCACATCTTCAGAAGTAATGGTTTTCGTTCCAACGACAGCTGGAATTTCCATTGAACGCGCCATGATAGCAGAGTGAGATGTTCTACCACCAATATCCGTCGCAAACCCTTTAACAAACTGCTTATTTAATTGAGCAGTGTCAGAAGGAGTGAGATCTTCAGCTAGAACAATAACTTCATCGGTGATTGCACCTGGAGATGTAAACGTAACGCCAAGTAAATGAGCCAGTACACGTTTAGATACGTCTCGAATATCAGCAGCACGTTCTTTCATATACTCATTATCCATGTTCTCAAACATGCTAATAAACATATTGGAAACTTCACTCATTGCACTTTCAGCATTTACTTTTTCATTATTAACTTTATCTTTCACTGCATTCAACAACTCTGGATCAGATAAAACGAGAAGATGAGCAGCAAAAATCGCTGCTTTATCTTCTCCGAGCTGTTCATTGGCGTGATTCTTAATGACTTCTAGTTCTTCTTTAGCACGATGAACGGCCGCTTCAAAACGTTCGATTTCAGCACCAGCATCAGTAATTGACTTTTGTTCAATTTCAAGTGCCGGATTTTCAAGTACGAACGCTTTAGCGATAGCAATTCCCGCAGAAGCGCCAATTCCAGTCAGTTGGTTAGACATTACTTGCCTAGACCTTCGTTTTCCATAACTTCAGTTAGTCCTGCAATCGCATCGTCAGCATCTGATCCTTCTGCTTTGATAGTGATTTCAGAATTTTGTTGGATACCAAGACTCATAACACCCATGATGGATTTCAAGTTTACAGACTTCCCGTTGTAATCAAGCGTTACGTCAGAGCTGTATTGACCTGCTTTGTTTACTAGTGCTGTCGCTGGGCGTGCGTGGATTCCTGATTCGCTTGTTACTGTGAAATTTTTCTCTGCCATTTTCAATTCCCTCTTTCAAATGTTATATTTTTTATTTTGATATTGTAATAATATCTTTGTCTTCCCGAGAAACAGTTCCTTCTTTCGAAAGATCAATTGTTTCTCCCTCTTCAAGGTTAGTAAATACAATAGGCGTAATAGTTGATGTTGCATTCTCTTTAATAAATGAGAGATCAACCTTCATAAGCTTCTGTCCTTGCTTAATCTCATCGCCTTCGCTAATGAATACTTCAAAACCTTCACCTTTGAGGTTAACCGTATCAATTCCAACGTGAATTAGGATCTCACGTCCATTAACAGACTCAATACCAATTGCATGCTTCGTTGGGAACACATTCATTATTTTGCCATCAACCGGTGCGACAATCAAGCCATCAGTTGGTTCAATCGCAAAACCGTCTCCCATCATCTTACCAGAAAAGACCTGATCAGGCACTTCCGTGATTGGCATAATCTTACCCTCTAGAGGAGAAATAAGATGATCAGCACCCTTCACTCCAGAAGTTTGCTCACTCTTTTCTTCTTTTTTCTCATCTTGAAGTGGCTTTGGTGTTTTTCCACTCATGATATCTCTGATTTGTCCTTTCAAACCATCGGACTGCGTTCCAAAAATAGCCTGAATGTTATTTCCTACTTCCATAACACCTGATGCACCAAGACGTTTCAAACGCTTCTTATCCACTTCGCCTTTATCTGAAACAGAAACACGAAGTCGTGTAATACAAGCGTCAAGACTTGTAATATTGCTTTCACCGCCAAGAGCTTGAAGCACATTGTAAGCAAGCGCTGTATTGTCCTGACCATCGTCAGCAATTTCATCCTCTTCATCTTCTTCTCGTCCAGGAGTCATTAAGTTAAACTTACGAATCGCAAAACGGAAGCCGAAGTAATAGATTAATGCGAATACTAACCCTACTGGAATAACAAGCCACCAGGCAGTTCTACCTTGAAGTACTCCGAATAGAAGGAAATCAATGACACCACCAGAGAAAGTCATACCAATTTTAACATCAAGTAAAGCCATTGTCATAAAAGAAAGACCTGCAAAAATCGCATGAATTCCAAAAAGGACTGGAGCTACGAATAAGAAAGAAAATTCAAGCGGCTCAGTTATCCCTGTTAAGAAAGAAGTAAGTGCAGCAGAGCCCATGATTCCTGCTACAACCGCTTTCTTTTCTGGTCTAGCTTCATGATACATAGCAAGCGCTGCTGCAGGAAGACCAAACATCATAAACGGGAATTTACCAGTCATGAATGTACCAGCAGTTAACTCAGCACCATCTTTCAACTGTTCGAAGAAAATCTTTTGATCTCCTCGAATGATTTCACCTGCAGCATTTGTATATTGTCCAAACTCAAACCAGAATGGTGAGTAGAAAATATGGTGCAGTCCGAATGGAATTAACGAACGTTCAATGACACCGAATACAAATGCAGCAAGTGCTGGATTAGCATCAAGCATGTTGTGTGAAAAAGCATTTAGGCCAGATTGTACAGGTGGCCAAACGAAAATCATAATTACACCAAGAATCAAAGCTGAAACCGCCGTAGCGATTGGAACAAATCGTTTCCCAGCAAAGAAACCAAGATATTGAGGAAGTTGAATATTATAATACCGTTTATACATATAGGAGGCAAGAATACCGACTATAATTCCTCCGAAAACCCCTGTTTGTAATGTAGGTATACCCAGCACATTAGCATATGATGCGCTTTCAGCAACTTGATCAGCTGATACGCCTTCAAGTACACCCATTGTAATATTCATAACAAGGAAACCTACAATTGCAGCAATACCCGCAACGCCGTCTCCATCAGATAAACCAATTGCTACCCCAACCGCAAATAGTAGTGCAAGGTTAGCAAATACTATCCCACCAGACTCCTCCATGACAGTAGCAAGAAGCTGGAACCATTCAGCTGACAAGAACGGTAGTTTTTCAAGTAAAGTTGGATTTTGAAATGCATTACCAAAACCTAGCAATAGTCCAGCTGCAGGTAAAATTGCAACTGGAAGCATTAGCGCTTTACCAACGCGCTGTAAAACCCCGAAAGCCTGTTTAAACATGTGTTTTCCTCCTTTTATTTTTCCCCCAAAAAATTTGAATATAAAAAAGGCATGAGTGGACGGTATGACAACTCAATCAGGATATACTATACCCCAATCAGTTTTTGTCATTCCGGCTTCACTCATGCCTGATCGTATCAGTAACACGTTACCGTTAAGTATAAAATTATTTAGGAGAAAGCCTTTGCAAGTGCATCGTTAAGTAGACTGCTTCTGCATCAGGAAAATTCGTACGAAGTTCCTTCTGCATAATTTTAATCAACTTCCATGACAGATTATAACACACTGGATATTCTTCTTTCAACACTTTTTCTAATCGTTCATGTGCTTCAACGGGTTGATTTAACTCACTGCGTTCAATCGCATGTCTCAGATGACGTACAAGACGCAAATAATCAATTCCTGTCCGACTAATTTCAATTCGAAGAGATTCTTCAATTACTTTAACGAGTTGACTAATTAAAGCGGAATATTTGTTAAGTTTACCTACGCTTCTATTGGTAATGGCACTGTGAATGTGTAACGCAACAAACCCAATCTCTCCATCAGGAAGAGCCACATCAAGCTTATGATTAATTAACTGTATCACTTCTTCAGCAATTGTATACTCTTTTGGATACATTGTTTGCGTTTCGACTAGAAAAGGATTCTTTACATCCAATCCTTGACGAAGGCGTTTAATCGCAAAGGAAAGGTGATCCGTTAAGGAAACGTGGATATGCTCGTCTAACTCCGCATCCAGCTTATCTCCGATTAGCGAAATAGTATCATTCATCATGCCGATAAAAGATTCTGGGACATGTGGAACTAATAACTTATATTGTTCCTGCTCATGCTTATCTATAAGAACAAAATACTTGTCTACTTTGGATTCATCGAGTCTTTCGCCTTGTTTCTGATTGAAGCCAATCCCTTTTCCCGTTAAAACGACTTCATTATTATTCTCCGAAACGGCAATTACGACATTATTATTTAGAATTTTCTTTATTTCAAATTCACCATTCATGTTCAATTTCCCCTCATTAAACCGGTTTCATTTGTGATTATGAACGTACTAATGATAGTAAATAACAGATCGAACGTCAATGAGAAAACGTTCCAATAGGTTGCCCCTTACTCATGTAATATAGTTGATATCATAATCTATTGCTTCATTTATAACAACCCGAAGATATTTTTCTATCTTCCATTCATTTCATATGCCGATATTTTATTATGTCATTATCATACAAAAGAAAATCTACTAATAAGCTACGCTTTTTGTATAAGTGTCTCTTCTTCGCATGAAACCATCTTGTTACATGCCTTTTTGTTATCTTAACATACTATTCATTCTTTTTTATTTTAACCTACTCACTTCATAGACTGATCTCTCTCTTCCTTACTCTTTATCATGAAGTTTAAGTTCCTATGTATCTCATTCTTTCTTTTTCACAGAATGACATTTAACTCGAATGAGGAAATAATCTAGAATTAACAGTATAAGCAAACATGATGTTTCACAAAAGAAAAAACCGGCTTTTAAGCCGGCACAGTTTTATATTTCTAATTCTCCCAGTCGAAGCAATTCGACAACAGCCTGAGAACGCCCCTTTACCCCCAGCTTTTGCATCGTGTTCGAAATATGGTTCCGAACTGTTTTTTCGCTAATAAACAATTCTTCTGCTATTTCTCTTGTCGTTTTGTCTTGAACAAGCAATTCGAAAACTTCTCTTTCTCTTTTGGTTAATAGTGGCTTTGGTCGGTAGTGGTTCCCTTTCAACATTCCACCCTCCTCGATAGGGCAACAAAGCAACTTCGATTGAAATTATATAGTCCATACAATATATGAATTTCTATCTTACGTGTTACATTAATTCACACATTGCATAAAAACAGTTTAGAGAATTTATTATGACAACCTTCGTTCTTCTTCATCATTTCCTGAGAAATATCGTAATAAGGTTTTATTCTATTCTTTTCTTAAGACTTGGCTCTGTTAATGAACGCTGTTGATTTTAGAATCATTTAAGTTCTGTGATGATCAATCCCTTCTCGGAAAAAATCGAGAATCATCAGTATAAGCTAACATAGCTTAAGAATTATCTGAAACTAAAAAAAGACCCCCTTGCAGGGGATCTTTTCCTAGTGATCACTTCCAAAAAAGTTTTTGAACGTTTGAAGTGACGTTGCTCTATTCATTGCAGCAATAGATGTTGTTAGTGGAATTCCTTTCGGACAAGATTGCACACAGTTCTGTGAGTTACCACAGTTCCCAAGTCCACCCTCTCCCATTAAGCCTTCCAGACGCTCCTCTTTGTTCATCTCACCTGTTGGATGTGAGTTGAATAATCGAACCTGTGAAATAGCAGCCGGTCCAATAAACTCCGAGCGACTATTTACGTTCGGACACGCTTCAAGACAAACACCACATGTCATACATTTTGATAGTTCATATGCCCACTGTCGCTTATTCTCAGGCATTCTCGGACCAGGTCCAAGATCATAGGTACCATCGATCGGAATCCATGCTTTCACTTTCTTAAGTGCATCAAACATTCTGCTTCGATCTACAGCAAGATCTCGCACAACCGGGAATGTGGTCATTGGCTCTAAGCGAATTGGTTGCTCAAGTTGATCTAGTAAAGCAGTACAAGATTGACGTGGTTTTCCGTTAATGACCATCGAACAAGCTCCGCATACTTCTTCTAAACAACCCATTTCCCAAATAACAGGTGTAGTTTTCTCACCGTTTGCATTAACTGGATTACGACGAATTTCCATTAAAGCAGAAATAACGTTCATATTTTGACGGTATGGAATCGTAAACGTTTCTTCATATGAATTAGATTCAGGTCCATCCTGCCTTTTTATCTTAAGTGTAACAGTTTTATTCTCACTCATCATTTATCCCCCGCTTTCTTCTTAGAATAATCGCGTTTACGAGGTGGAATTAATGATGTATCTACTTCTTCATAGTAGAATTCTGGTTTGTTGTTTACTGCATCGTATTTAGCCATTGTTGTTTTAAGAAATTCTTCATCATTCCGCTCAGGGAATTCAGGCTTGTAGTGCGCACCGCGACTTTCGTTACGGTTTAAGGCCCCGATTGTAATTACCCGTGCCAACTGTAGCATGTTAGATAATTGTCGAGTAAATGAAGCCCCCTGATTACTCCACTTGGATGTATCATTAATATTGATGTTCTCGTAACGCTCCATCAACTCTTGAATTTTCTCATCTGTTTCCTTTAACTTATCGTTGTTTCTTACAACCGTTACGTTAGCTGTCATCCATTCGCCAAGCTCTTTATGAATTTGGTAAGCATTCTCTGTTCCATTCATCTTCATGATTGCGTCCTGCTTTGCCTGCTCTTCTTGTTGATGCTTTTCAAATAATGAAGAAGAGAGATCCTCAACCGTTGCTTCTAATCCATTAATATAGTCAACCGCATTTGGACCAGCAACCATGCCACCATAAATAGAAGATAATAGCGAGTTTGCTCCAAGACGATTGCCACCGTGTTGAGAATAATCACATTCACCAGCAGCAAATAGCCCAGGAATATTAGTCTGCTGGTTAAAATCAACCCATAAACCACCCATTGAATAGTGTACAGCAGGGAAAATTTTCATAGGGACTTTACGAGGATCGTCACCCATGAACTTCTCATAAATTTCAATAATACCGCCAAGCTTAACATCAAGCTCTTTTGAATCTTTATGTGAGAGGTCAAGGTAAACCATGTTCTCACCATTAATACCAAGCTTTTGACTTACACACACATCAAAAATTTCTCTCGTAGCAATATCACGCGGTACAAGATTTCCATATGCTGGGTATTTTTCCTCAAGGAAATACCATGGTTTACCGTCTTTATACGTCCAAACGCGGCCACCTTCGCCACGTGCAGATTCACTCATAAGACGAAGCTTGTCATCACCAGGGATTGCCGTTGGATGAATTTGAATAAATTCCCCATTGGAATAAATAGCCCCTTGCTGATAAAGCGCACCAGCAGCAGAACCTGTATTAATAACAGAGTTTGTACTCTTACCGAAGATAATACCAGGTCCACCAGTCGCCATAATAACCGCATCTGCTTCAAAACTTCTTATTTCAGAAGTTGTTAAGTTTTCACCAACAACTCCTCGGCATACACCTTCATCATCTAAAATAGCGGAGAGAAATTCCCATCCTTCATATTTTGTAACGAGGCCTGCTACTTCATGGCGACGAACTTGCTCATCAAGCGCATATAGTAGCTGTTGCCCGGTTGTTGCACCGGCAAAAGCAGTGCGGTGATGTTGTGTTCCACCAAAGCGTCTGAAATCTAGTAGACCTTCTGGTGTTCTGTTAAACATTACGCCCATACGATCCATTAAGTGAATGATACCAGGCGCTGCATCACACATTGCTTTTACTGGAGGTTGATTTGCAAGGAAATCTCCTCCATAAACTGTATCATCAAAGTGCTCCCAAGGAGAATCTCCTTCTCCTTTTGTATTAACAGCCCCGTTAATTCCCCCCTGCGCACATACAGAGTGAGAACGTTTTACTGGAACGATGGAAAGAAGATCTACTTGCATTCCAGCTTCCGCAGCTTTGATGGTAGCCATCAAACCTGCAAGGCCGCCTCCAACTATCACTAATTTACCTTTACTCATAAGAACAGTTCCCCCTTAAATGCTGGCTCTGTCTGAAAGTTATGTATCAGACGTGGTGAAGACAGTTCACTTTCTTAAACGAATGCAAATAATGCGCGCATGCCAACAACTGAAAGTGCAACGAAAATGACCATTGTTACGTATGTCATCGTACGCTGTGATTTTGGTGTTACTGTGAAGCCCCAGCTTACAAAGAATGACCATAAGCCATTTGCGAAGTGGAAGACAGTACCAAGTACACCAACGATGTAAAAGATCATCATTCCTGGATTAGACAAGATATCAGCCATCATTTGGAAGTTTACTTCTGCTCCCATCGCAGCTTGTATTCTCGTTTGCCAGACGTGCCAAGTTACAAATATTAATACGATAACGCCAGAAATCCGCTGCAAATAAAACATCCAGTTACGTAAATAACCATATCGACTTACGTTGTTTTTGGATTGAAATGCGATATAAACACCGTAAATCGCATGGAATAAGAGCGGTAAGAAAATGACGAAAATTTCAAGCAAATACCTGTAAGGAAGGCTCTCCATAAAATGAGCTGCGTCATTAAACGCCTCGGGCCCTCTTGTTGCAAAATAGTTAACAGTAAGATGCTGAGTAACATAAAGTCCGAGCGGAATTACTCCTAGAAGCGAATGCAATTTTCGGCTTACAAAGTCTCGACTTGCGGCCATGTTTTGTGTGTCCCCCTTTTAAGTTGTTAAGCTACCATCTGCCAGTGCATTTTTTTCTAATAAAGAAGTCTTTGCATGCACAGAAATCATCGCTTTCTGTCGATTATATTGTGACATACCCATTGTACTCCCATCATTTAGGACCGTCAAGAAAACGTGTACATTTAGATTTTTCAAAATTCCCTTGCAACACCTGCGTATATCTCAATTGAATACGCTTTCTATATAAATAAATTCTATCTATGGTGCTATGGAGGATTTGTCGATAAAACGTTATAATTATTTTGTAGAAAAGCTGGGAGGAATTTATGTTTAAGAAGCGCACAAACTCGATTGATTATAGTCATGAAATAGAAACAACTGCTTTTGGATATGAATTTTATAGAGAAGTTCTTATTCCTGAACTTCTTGGAAGTGAACAGCCGGCTGTTTTATATTGGACTGGAAAAGAAATGGCCAGGCAATTCCCGCTCTCCACTCGAGAAGAGATCGAGGATTTTTTTCAGCGTGCTGGATGGGGTAAATTATCAATTGCACAAGAAAAAAAGAATGAAGTAACGTTTGATCTTCAGTCAGCTCTTATCACTGAGCGAAGAAAAACTAGTCGAAATGCTTGTTATCAACTAGAAGCAGGTTTTCTAGCCGAACAATATCAAAATATGCTTCGTTGCATCGCTGAAGCCTATGAAACTGATAAAAAGAATGAAATTCAATTCACAGTAAAATGGGACCCAAAAGATCAGGTTGAATAGAAAGGAGACCACACGTGGTCTCCTTTTTGATTACATTTGTTTAACAGGGGTTCTTTCATCTAGTTGAAATTTATCGTGTAGCGACTCAATAGCATAAATCATTTTATCTTCTGGAACGATTGTTGACACTTTGATTTCTGATGTACTCACCATCTTCATTTCTACCCCGTGTTCAGCAAGTACTTCAAACATTTGTGCCGCAACACCAGGGTTAGAAATCATACCTGATCCTACTATGGATACCTTAGCAAGTTCTGATTCGTGATAAATATGTTCGTAGGGAAGTTTCACTTTAATGCGACGGAGCACATCAAGAGTTAATTCAAGAGAGGCTGTTTCAATTGAAAATGAGATACTCGTTGTATTTTTCTCTCCTGTACTTTGAATGATCACATCTACATTAATACCATTTGCCGCAAGAGATGAGAACAAGGAAGGAAGTGTTGTAATCTCATTCGGCAAACCTGAAATTGTTATTTTCGTTACATTACTTTCAAAAGCCAGACCTCTAACCACCAAATTTTGTTCCATTGATACGACCTCCTCAATTAGCGTTCCAGGTTCATTCGTAAAGCTCGAGCGGACCTCTAGCAAGATGTTATAGTTTTTTGCAAACTCAACCGCTCTAGGATGTAAGACACCAGCCCCAAGGTTAGCAAGTTCAAGCATTTCATCATAAGAAATCGTAGAAAGCTTTCTTGCACCTTTCACATATCGAGGATCTGTCGTATACACACCATCCACATCTGTATAAATCTCACAACGATCCGCTTTAAGAGCTGCTGCAATCGCCACAGCTGTTGTATCGGAACCACCTCGCCCTAGCGTTGCGATGTCAGACGTATCAGTTAGCCCCTGGAATCCTGCTACTATCACAATTTTCCCTTCAGCAAGGTGTTGATTCATACGTGATGCATCAATATCGAGGATTCTGGCATTGCCGTGAAGCGACTCTGTTTTAATTCCTGCTTGCCAGCCTGTTAATGAAATGGCATCGTACCCTTCTTCATTTAATGCCATCGAAAGAAGCGCTGTTGTTACTTGTTCTCCAGTCGTTAGAAGCATATCAAGCTCTCTTGCAGACGGTGTAGCTGTTATCCCTTTTGATAATCCTAAAAGCTCATCCGTTGTTTTGCCCATCGCTGAAACAACCGCAACAACCTCATCTCCATTATTTACAGCTTCCATAAGCCTTTTGGAAACATTTTTGATTTTCTCTACATCTCCAACAGACGTACCTCCGAATTTCAATACGCGTAGTCCCACTCTCTCCATCCTTTCTTTCATGCAGCTCGTTATCCCTCATAGTGCGTAAATATCGCACGTTACAAACACTCACTAACTAAGAGTCGAAATGGATATTAAAAAACTCGGCCACTCACCAAATTGAAATAGCGATAGCCTTCATTTTTGTTATACTTTAAACTTGTAAAGCGTTTATTAAAGTATAAAAAAACAACAATGAGAAAAACCTCACTGTTGTTTTCATAACAAATCCAAGAAAACGTCCCTTCGTGAGATAGTTCTCCATCCAATCCCCGGGTAGGTATTGGATGACAGCTCTGCACTTATTCAATACAGATCCAGCTTCAGACGGATAAGCGTCTTTCCACTTCGGCAAATCCCCCTTTCAGCTCCTATCACTGAGTCTTAACACTCTTCAGTAAGCTTACTATTGGTTTTTGCGCCTCTACCATCACTTCAACTTTCGAAGTGTGGAACTATTAAATTTCACTCATTATAACGAACTTACGTGAATGCCGCAACATGTTCTTACAAATTAATTTGATTGACTTTCAAATCGAGCGATTACTTCTTCTGCAACATTCATTGGTAGGCCTGCGTTGTGTAAGTCTTCAACGCTTGCTTCTTTCATTTTTTTGATCGATCCAAAATGATTTAGCAGCTTCTTTCTTCTCTTCTCTCCGATACCGGGAATATCATCAAGACTTGACTTAAGCATCGATTTTCCTCGAAGCTGTCGATGAAACGTAATCGCAAATCGGTGTACTTCATCTTGAATCCTTTGCAACAGGTAGAATTCCTGACTATTTCTTGGTAGATAAACAGCCTCAGGAGGATCACCAATAAGAAGATGAGACGTTTTATGTTTCTCATCTTTCGTCAGCGAGCAAACCGGTATGTCCAGACCAAGCTCATTCTCGAGCACATCCTGTGACGCCTGTATTTGAGCTATTCCGCCGTCAATAATAATTAAGTCAGGAAGCGGACCATTTTCCTTAAGCATTCTTGAATATCTTCTTCTCACAACCTCTTTCATAGAACCTACATCGTTTGGTCCTTCCACTGTTTTGATTTTGTACTTGCGATACTCATTTTTCTTTGGCTTTCCATCAAGAAAAACAACCATAGCGGATACAGGGTTCGTGCCCTGAATGTTCGAGTTATCAAAAGCTTCAATTCTGAGCGGAGCTTCTATATTAAGCTTTTCTCCCAAGTTTTCAACAGCATCAATCGTTCTTTTCTCGTCGCGTTCAATTAATGAAAATTTCTCATTAATGGCAATGGTCGCGTTCTTCATCGTAAGCTCCACAAGCTCTTTTTTCTTGCCTCGTTTTGGCTGGTGAACTGGAATTTGTAGAAGTTCTTCTACCATCTGAGCATTAACCTGCTGAGGAAGCAATACTTCTTTTGGCTTAGGATGATTTTGTTGAAGATAGAACTGACCGATATAAGTTAAGAAATCTTCTTCAGCATCATTATAAAAAGGAAAAAGAGAAACCTCTCTCTCAATTAACTTCCCTTGTCGTACAAAGAAAACTTGAACACACATCCATCCTTTGTCGAAACTATAACCGAAAATATCCCGATCAATACCATCGTTAGATTGGATCTTTTGCACTTCCATAACTTTATCAATATGAAACATTAAATCGCGAAACTCTTTTGCTCGCTCGAAATCCATGTTCTCAGATGCTGTGGTCATCTTTCTTTCTATGTCTTCTTTAACTTCCTGGTGACCTCCGTTTAGAAAACGCGTAATCCCGTCAATCATCTCTTTATTTTGCTCTTTAGACACGTCGTTGACACATGGAGCAAGACACTGGCCTATATGATAATAAAGACAGACGCGATCAGGCATTTTACGACATTTACGTAAAGGATATAGTCGGTCCAAAAGCTTCTTTGTTGCACTAGCTGCATAAGCATTCGGATATGGACCAAAATACTTACCTTTATCTTTTTTTATTTTACGTGTCGTAATTAAGCGGGGCTGTTCTTCTGCCGTTATTTTTATATAAGGATAGCTTTTATCATCTTTAAGCATCACATTATATTTCGGGTCATGTTTTTTGATTAAATTAAGTTCAAGAATAAGAGCTTCAAGATTTGTGGAGGTTACGATATACTCAAAATCACGTATTTCACTTACAAGCCGCTGCGTTTTTCCATCGTGTGATCCACTAAAATAAGATCTGACTCTATTTTTTAGCACCTTTGCCTTCCCAACATAAATAATCGTTCCCTTGCGATCTTTCATTAAATAACACCCGGGCTGGTCAGGAAGGATCGCTAGCTTATTTTTAAGATGTTGTTCCATGCTGCCTCACCTCACTACTCCTTTTCAAGGCGTATCTATGTTCCCCTCTCATTGTAACACATTACCTCAATTTTCTATTATCTTAAGAACTCATATAAAACAATGTCATGATAGACAGGATCATACAATGTGGAGGAATGGAATTCTTTGACCTTTTTGATTTGACCATCCATCGATATATTCTGTTTCTTAAATCCATCGAGAACCTGTCCTGTTAAAAATACGCGATGCTCATCAAAATATTGAAGATCAGATAGAAAGTTGGAATACGTATAAATTTGTTCGTGTTCAAATGACACCTTGTTATAGGACATTACCCTAGTTTCTTCCCAAGTATACACAATGACCGGCTCGTTAATTTGCTCTACATAATCCATCAATTGATAAACAGCTGCTGGATCGTTTGCTTCTTTCATAGTTGAATAGGAAACAATTGTTTGTATGCTAATCATTACGGTTAAACCAAGCATTATTTTCGTTGAGTTATTCCCCTGTCTTCTTAATCCTATCCAAAGAAATCCAAGTATTATTATCCCAGGTAGAGGCAGGATATGTCTTGGCTTATCAATGTTTTGCGCCAAAAGCGCCCATAGAAAATAGCTAAATGCCATAGCGACAAATGCCCAGCCAAACCATGAAATTTCTCGTAAAGTTCTCCCCCTATTTTTCACCCCTTGGAAGATTATGAACGTAAACAAGGTTAGATATAGTAGTAAAATCGTTAGCGCTTGACCGCTAAGACCTGTCCAAACTATATTATTCAATATCAGATGTGATATTCGTTCCAAAAGTGGGGCTGAGGCTGAAACCGCCGTTCCACCCCACTCTTCAAAGTGACCTTCAGAAAACCCAAAGGCTAGCTGTAAAAATGCAGCTACGCCACCTTCAGAAGCAGCAAGACCCCCTACCCAAATTAATTGAAAGATAACGGCTATACCGACCTGGGTGAGTAAAAATGAACTGTAAGATTTAATGGACTTATGCTGCTTTTTTCTCTGTATTAATAGTAGTAGAAGGCCGACACCAAAAGGTAAATAAGATAAACGAACTCCTAAAAGTAAACTAAACAAAAAAGAAGCGACAACGATGCTCATGAATGAATGTTCGCGATGAAATGCTTTTTGCAAGCTCCATAAGTACCACCATAGAATAGCCACCGCTGCCGCCTCGCTCATCGGTTGAATGGTTAACACATTGACAAATACTATTGATTGAATAAGAGCTACTGATGCCATGCTAAGTGTTTTTGAAAGAAAAGAGCGACTAACCGCATATGCTGGATACATAGAAAGTAACATTAATAGTCCATTCCATAACGTTAAAGCCTCAACGGGATTTCCTATCCATTCATTTAACAACATCCCACCTAGAATAAAATAGGGATATCCGGGAAAGTGAGGTTGCATGGCGAATAAATCAAATCGATTTAGGGCGAGTGAGAAATCGACTTGATCCCAAGAACGTGGTAACTCAGTTGCATAGGCGAATCTCCACCAAGCAATCAACAGAATACTGCTCATTGAAATCAGCCAGATGAGTATTTTAATGCTTCTAGCTCGTATAAGGTATCTACCTGATCGATCCAATCCTAATCATCCTTTATAATTCTTGATATGGGTCATACGTTGATCTATCCTTTTTAAATATTCCCGATGAAAAAAAGTACAAGACGAAGAATTTCGCCTTGCACTTTGGAAGTTTATTTAACTGTCGATTGTTTCATTTCGTTTGTCGCTTTAAAAATCGCTTTACTCGATTCTTTCACTTCTGATTTTACAGGTTCATTCTTTGAGTTCACAAGAAGATAAATCACTGCAAAATAACCAACGTACGCGATGATTTCTTCAATAGAAGGCATTGAAGAGTATCCGAACAACGCTTTAAAGAAAATTCCAATGTCTCCTGAGAGAAGAGGTGCCACACCATGATCACGAACATAATGCGCGTAGTCAATTGGATGTTCTGGCAAGAACCATGTAAGGTCGTATACGTGAGGCATTACGCTACCAATTAGTTTAATATCCTGCATCATCGAAATGCCCTGTACAAATAACCCACCGGCAATAAGTACAATAAAGATTCCAGTAATCTTAAAGAACGATTTAAGCGGAATGCGCATCGTGCCCTTAAAGAAAAAGTACGATACAGCGGAAGCAATCAAGATTCCAGTAATCGCTCCCCATCCTTCAAATCCTTTACCAATATCGCCACCAGTAATTGCAGCAAAGAAAAATACCGTTTCTACACCTTCACGAAGGACAACGAGGAAAGAATGGATGACCATGCCTATCACGTTCCCCGTTGTAATGTATTCCGTCATTTTCCCTTCTGTCTTTCCTTTAAGATTGCGACTATGTGAAGCCATCCAAAAAACCATTTGAGTTAATAATACGGCGGAGATCAGCATAATGGAAATTTTCAGGTAAATCTCGCTTCCCATCGCTGCGAACCCGGTGAAAACAACCTGGAACAACATGGCTACGCCTACACTTGCAACAACAGCAAGCCCAGCACCTAACCAGACATATTTATTATACTGGCACTGTCCCATTCGTTTCATATAGGTGGTTATGATTCCAATTATGAGAAGCGCTTCAAGTACTTCCCTGAACATGATCAGTAATGCCTGAATTTCCATTAAACTTTCCCCTTTCCGCAAATAAAGATTTTAGGAGCGTCGGCGTTTTCTTGTTGTGTAAATCACTACTCCTGCAATCACAACGATGAGAATAACGATTGGCAGCCAATTCGATAGCTGACTGAGATCAGTCCAATCCGTTTTTTCACTACCACTGCTTTCATCCTCTGTTGCACTTTCTCCAAAGTGACCAATTTCAACTGATTTCATATCAAATTGATTTTTTAGTCCATCAAGTATAACTTTCTTACTTTCAGCGTATTTCTCTTCATCTGAATCTTTCTCCCCCACTCCGAAAAGGCCAGGGTTACCAAGCGAATTAAGCAATACCTCAAATTCATTCTTTATCTTTTCATCAAGTTCTGGATTCGTTTGTTTCACCACGGGAGAGAGCGTTTTATATGTGGCATCTGCCTTGCCAACTAGCTTTCTTGTTGTATCATATTCTTCAAAATCTGTTTCAGCGTTTTCAAGTCGACGTGAAATATTTAAGACCAGGACTTGCTGCATATTCGTTATCACAGCTTCCTTATCTTCGTTGTCTAGCTCATTTTGAACAGCTTGAACCGCATCGTCACCCATATGTAATTGAATTTCGTCTTTAACGGAAGCAAAAATTTTATTCGCTTCTGCAAAATTCGGAGGAGATTCATTAAGTTTTGCAGACATCTCACTGTATGCTTCAGCTACTTTCTCTTCGGTTGGGTCACCATAAGAGTATGCACTAGCAAGATCAGGAACTGCTAGTATACAAATTAGTGTCATTATTAATGCTGATGACAGAATACGTTTTATCATTTGAAATATCCTCCTCATTGATAATGATAATGATTATCACCATTGAAGTCAATAACAGATCTGCAATTAGTGTGACTTTTCTGCCACCATACTTGTAATGTGTCCAGGCAAGATTTTATGCGCACTATAGTCAATCGACACCTTGTGAACTGGTCGCATCATTTCTTTCAAAATAGCCGGTAAAACAGATGTTAAATACGCTTTAAACTTAATATATGATTCACCAGTAGATCGAACCTGGTACGTAATTGGAACTTCTTTAACTCTAAATCCTTTTCGAACAAGGTTCAATGTAATGACCTGTGCATAGTTGTAGTCATGAATGATTTCTCCATGCTCCATAGCTTGTCTAGAGAAAACTCTCATCCCAGACTGACCATCATAAATCCACCTTTGTAAAAGAAGGGACTGAATAAATGTAAAACAATAATTGCCTAAACGACGATGAAGTCGCATCCCATCAATCGTACCTTTAAAACGAGAACCCATCACGTAGTCTGCCTCCCCTTTGAATAGAGGTTCGAGAAGGTCAGCTAATTGCCAGGCGGGGTATTCATTATCCGCGTCAAGCATCACACCTATGTCAGCACCTAATTCTACTGAATAGGAAAGCCCCTTTCGAACTGCGGCACCAAGACCTTGATTGTTATCAAAAGAATAAATATAGTTAGCTCCAGCCTTTTTGGCTACTTCTACTGTCCGATCTGTTGAGCCATCATCGATTACGAGAACGCTCACCTGAACAGAAGGATGAATACTTCTAGGAATTTGCTTAATCACTTCTCCAATGGCATGCTCTTCATTATGCGCGGGTAAAAAAACAATCACATGCTGTTTCATTTGATAATGTCTTCCTTCCTATCCTGAAGCGCTTCTTCTAGTATCGCTCCTCTACTATGTGAAGGGATAGGGGCACCTAATAAATGAGCAACGGTTGGCGCTACTGAAGTAAGGCTATGCCTTTCTTCTACAATTTTCCCCTTTTCGATAAATGGCCCATTCATAAAGAATGGAACAAATCGTTCTCCTTCATCAAGATGACCATGTCCCCCAATGCCATCTGCTTGTCCATGATCGGCACAAACAATGAGTGTTGTATTTTCCATAAACCCATTCACTTCAAGAAAACCAACGTAATCTTCCACTAATTTATCAGCTTCTTCAATTTTTTGAATGTAATCATCATAAAAGACTCCTCTCGCATGACCAGTTTGGTCGGTCCCAATAAGCTGTACAGTGAAAAAGTCAGGGTTTTTATCTAACATAATCTGACGAGCGCCCTCCATAATTTTCGTATCAGCCACATCGTTATTCATAACTGCCGTTACAGTATCTACGTCATCTCCCATAGCGTCAACAAGGTGGGCAATACCGAGTAACCTTCCTGTTTTCCCAACTTTTCTTAACGAATCAAAGATCGTCTCTACTTTCACTCCAAGATTCCAAACCATATTGGACTTAATACCATGCTCAAGAGGATATGTACCTGTCATCATCGAGGAGAAGCAAACAACTGTACGCGCAGGGTATACCGTCTCCATTTGACTGTATTCTGTCCCATTTTTCTTTAATGAATCAAGAAAAGGCGTATTGGCTTCCTGGAATCGTTCTTTTCGCATTCCATCGATTACAATCATAATGACACGCTCATTAGTCGACGTAGGTGGCACAGCTTTCGTATAATCTGATTTAATTGCGGGCTTCCAGTCAAATAAGTAATGGTGAAGAATAAAACTAAATAACCAAATTCCTGCATAAAAGAAAACAAGAGTCGTCCATTCAAAAGTCATTTCATTCTTTACTGAAGAGTCAATAACCATCACCCATAATGGTAGAATTAATAAAAACTTCGGAAGTTGTTCTTGCGCGTTACCACTAGTAGAATCGCTATTCTTAAGCACTAACTTCCAAAAACGAGTGAAGTTAAGCCAGCTCGTTCCAATTCGAAGATGGTAATAGAATGTTCCCCAGAAAAAGACAGTAAAGAAAAAATAGAGACCTATACCTAGCATGGCTACTTGAAGTGAAAATGAATCAAAAATCAGCAGGTACCCAATTAGAGGCATCCATAAATAATTTCGTAAAAATAATGGGTAATCATAAACGTAGTAGAGTACTAAAAGAGGCAATACGACGCCTAGTCCAACAAAGAAAGCCCCCCAGAACTCTATAGAAGTCCATTGTGAAATGTAAAATAACAAAATTGTCCCTGTAACAAAGATTGGTGTAAATGGCTTACCTTCATTTAACAGATTCCAGCATCTTGCTGCTATCTTTTCAAAGCCTGACGCTTGTTTCATGATGTTTCTCCTTTCTTATTCATAAACGACTTCAACTCCTGTAATCGAAGAGGATAAAGATAGAACGCCACTAATCCAGCGCCAAAAGAATAAATATACTTAAATGCATGCGTGACAATCGCAATTGAAAGGGCTTCTTCCCATCCGAAACCTACCCGATTAAGTGAAAAGCTCATCACACTTTCGTAAGTCGCAAAGCCACCTGGAGCTAATTGAAAGACACCAGATCCGACTGATAATGATGTAACCCACATGGCATCTGAATATGTAAACAGATGTCCAATAAGACTCGCTACGCTAAATACGACGATTCCTTCAGCTACCCAGCTTATACAAGATAGCGTTAGAACAAGCACCATATGTGGTGAACTTACAAGAGTCTGCATGGTAGTTAGCTGCTTATTAAAAAAAGAAGCAGCGTGATGTTTTTTCAGATAGATAATCAACCCACTCACGGTAACACCAAAAATAACAAGCGCTGTTATGAAAAAAGTCAGGTTGATATCAATCCCAATAAGGTCCGCCCCAATAACTGAAAAAACCCCCAACCAGAAGAGATCAATTAACCTGAGAACGAGCACGGATTGAATAGCCATTCCCCATCGCCCTTTTTGTTTCTGCGCAAGCACTCCCATACGCACAGCCTCTCCGCCCTTGAAAGGAAGTAGATGGTTAAAAAAGAGACTATAAAAAACCCCTGCTAAATAAACCCTAACTGATATATTCTTATCAACAAGTAATCGCCAGCACCAACTACGCAATAAAAAAGAACATGTATATCCAGTTATCATAGCGATTAACCACCATGGTTCACTTAGCAATTCAGAGGTAAGAGCTAAAAGGCTCGACAGATTAAACTCTTGAAAAAGAAGAAATCCAAATGAAATGAATAGGCCAATTCCAAATGACCACTTTAATAAGCGTGATATTTTTTTGCCCATTCGATTGTCCTTCTTAATCCTTCCTCAAACTTCACCTTCGGAGTATATCCCAATTCTTCCCTAGCCTTACTAATACCGCTCCAAGTATGCCTTACATCCCCTGGACGAAATGTTCCATCAAGTATTTTCGCATCAGGAAAATAGACACCAAGCGAAGTAATAAGTTCATTAAGCTGAATCGGTGTACCCGAACCGAGATTATAAATCTCTGATATTCCTTTTTGTTCGAATGCTAATGTTATACCTGTAACAATGTCATCAATATACGTAAAGTCCCTAGACTGGTCACGATCATAAACAATGATTTCCTCCCCCTTTATTAACTTATTAATAAATAGAGGAATCGCCATATCGGGACGGCCCCATGGCCCATACACTGTAAAAAATCGTAAAACCGTTAACTTAAAGCCGTAAAGCGATTGATACGCATGGCAAAAAGATTCTGCTCCAGCTTTAGCAGCTGCATACGGAGACTTCACTTTGCCATTTGCCTCATCTTCTAACACCGGGCCATTCTCACGATTACCGTATACTGATGAAGAAGAACCAAATAAAACATGGGGGACTCCCGCATCACCCGCAGCTTTTAATACATTTACCACTACTTTGATATCTTGATCAATATAGTCATGTGGATGTGTTAATGAATATTGAACTCCTGGAAGTGCAGCAAGATGAATCACCTTATCGTAAGAATGCTCTTTGAAGTGAGCATCCGTTTTTTCATGATCTAATAAATCAAAAACGTGAACTTTAATTGACCCAGCTTTTTTCACTTCTTCTAGATGTTCTTCTTTTCGATTAATATCATAATAGGAAGAGAAATGGTCAATGATTGAGACATCGTGACCAGCTGTTAAAAGCGACTTTGCAAGGCTACTTCCTATAAAACCTGCCCCGCCAGTAATGAGTATTTTCATCTCAGGCACTCCTATATTTTTCAGTGTTTCAAATTAATCCGTCCTACAAGAGAAATGGCCGCATTTAGCGGCCATTTCAATCTAAAGCTATTCTACTACACTTTCTAGTTCGGTCAAAATGCGATCACTTAGCTTTTGCACTTCATCTGCATTCTCACTAGCAACTGCATCAAACCAGTTTTGTGCGTCTTCATAGACTGCATCCGTTTCCTCTTCACCGATTGCCTCCATTAATGGCATTTCAATCGCTTTTAAGAATACATTGGCTTCCATTGCAGCTTCTTTACCTTCAGAAAGCTTGTCTTCTTTAGCTAGCTCAGCTACTTTCTCGTGATATCCTTTGATTTTTCCTGTAAACGCTTTTGCGAACAAATCGTTTACTTCATCAGCTTTGATTGCCTCTGGATCGTTACTTATATCGAATAATTCGCTTAACTTCTCAGCCGCTTCTTCATCGCCGCCTGAGAGTGATCCTTTTATTGCTTGATAAAAACCGAGAGCTTCTGTTTGCATCACTTGTAACTCATCTGTTTCACCAGTCTTTACCGCTTCTTCAATCTTTTCTGCATAGGAATTAGAAGCTAAGTAGTAGCTCTTATAAATGGACTTATCCGTTACTTGCTTCGTCACAGCAAAATCTTCCATATTCCCTTCAGAAAGCGCCTGTTCCTGCGCTGATAGGCCATTGTTAATATTCTCAACAATACTTGAATCTCCATCAAGTTCATAGTAGGAGTCGCGTTTTTCGGCTGTAGGAACAAATACTTTTTCTGCTAGTAATTGTATTTCTTCAAAATGAAGCATAGCCTCATCTTCTTTGTTAGCATCCTTCGCATCAATCACTGCCTGTTGAAGGGATTTTTGCTTTTGATAAAAGTATGACTGTGTCCCTTTATCAATGATCTGACGAGCTACATTCTTATCAAGCTCTCCAGATTTTCCAGCTTGAATTCCAGTAGAGATAAATGTATCAAACTCATTATCAATTTCATTCACAGCGCTCTTTAGGTCACTAGTGTAGGTAGTTTCAACTAACTCCCAATCTACTTCTTGATCTTCCTTCATTTTGTTTAGTTCATCAGTAATCGTCTGATAAGCTTCTACTTGTTTCGTAGTAGCAGCGCTTTCAATTGACATCTCACTAGACTTATCATCAGAATTCGTTTGTTCTTGCTTAGAACTGTTATTTTCTGTGTTTGTAGCATTTTCAGAATCATTACCACAAGCAGCAAGAACCGTAGCTGCAAGCGTAATAGAAGTGAATAGCATAGCCGATTTCTTCATTATGTAAAACTCCTTTTCGTCAGGTCTTATATCCATGATGATTATATCGAGAACGATTATCAGTGTCAATACCGTTTCATCTGGAGATAACATAAAAAAAACACCCTGATCTTAAAACAGATCAGAGTGTTTGAAACTTAACTAATTATTGATGCTTAGAAAGCGTTTGTGCAAGTGCTTCTTTTGGTTGGAAGCCGACAACCTGGTCAACTACCTCACCATTTTTGAATACAAGTAGTGTTGGGATACTCATTACCCCAAATTTACTTGCTGTTTCCTGATTTTCGTCAACGTCAAGCTTTACAACTTTTACGTCGCTCATCTCAGAATCAAGCTCTTCTAGTACTGGAGCAATCATTTTACAAGGACCACACCATGGTGCCCAGAAGTCTGCAAGAACGAGACCTTCACTTGTTTCTTGTGCGAAACTTTGATCTGTTGCGTGTACGATAGCCATACTGTATCTTCCTCCTTAAACATTATCACTTGAGTTTACCAGGTTAAGGCCGGTTGCCTCAGTGTGCTCTGCCAATTTGATTTCATATCAATAGGCACAAAATGAGTATATCATTAATACTCTTTCTGATTCCATTCTTTTGACTTAATTTCATTGTTCCCTATCTCTTCATTAATAAAACGAGCCTGAAATAATGAAATAAGATCGTAATGATCTCTATACAAAAAGCGAGCTAGATAAGCTCGCTTTTTTTCTTAGCTTGTTTGCAATACTTTCTTAAACTCCTGTGTAAGTAATGGTACAACCTCAAAGAGATCACCAACAATACCATAATCTGCAACATTAAAAATGCTTGCTTCAGGGTCTTTATTAATTGCTACAATCACTTTCGAGTTAGACATTCCTGCTAAGTGTTGAATAGCACCAGAAATACCGCAAGCAATATAGAGGTCAGGTGTAACTACTTTCCCTGTTTGCCCAATCTGAAGGGAGTAATCACAATAGTCAGCGTCACAAGCACCGCGGGACGCGCCTACAGCAGCACCGAGAAGATCCGCAAGTTCTTGAAGTGGTTCAAATCCTTCTTCACTTTTAACGCCTCGGCCGCCGGCTACAATCACTTTTGCTTCTGAAAGGTCAACACCTGATGTAGATTTACGGACCACTTCTTTCACGATCGTACGAAGGTCCTTTATTTCTACGGTTTCTTCAAAGACTTCACCAGAGCGTGATTCATCGATTTCAAGAGCAGAAATATTATTTGGACGAATCGTTGCAAGAACAACGCCTTCTTTTACTTTTTTCTTCTCAAAAGCTTTACCAGAGTAAATTGGACGTGTAAATACGACATCTTCACCATCAAGTTCAATACCCGTAGCATCGGAGACAAGTCCAGCGTCAAGCTTACTTGCAAGACGTGGTGCTAGATCTTTGCCCATTGACGTATGGGGCATTAAAATAGCATCCGGATCGACGCTCTGAACGATTTGCAAAAATGCCTGACCATATCCATCACTTGTATAGTTTTTAAGCTTTTCATCTTCTACTTTAATCACACGGTCTGCTCCGTAGTGAAATAGTTGGTCTGTTAAAGAACTAATACTTTCACCAGCAATTGCTGCAATCACTTCACCACCGGCTGCGATTTCTTTCCCAGCACCAATTGCTTCAAATGATACATTTCGTAATTCATTGTCACGAGCTTCTGCGAATACGAGTACTTTTTTGGCCATGATGATTCCCTCCTATATAACTTTCGCTTCCTGGCGAAGTAATTTCACTAATTCTTCTACTTGATCTCCAATTTCACCTTCAAGTACTTTGCCAGCTTCTTTCTTTGGTGGCAAATAAACTTCAATTGTTTCCGTTTTAGCTTCGATCTCGTCTTCATCTATATCAAGATCGTCGTAGTCGATTTCTTCAAGTGGCTTTTTCTTAGCCTTCATAATCCCTGGAAGTGATGGATAACGAGGTTCGTTAAGTCCCTGCTGTGCTGTTACAAGTAACGGCAGCTGTGCTTCAACAACTTCCATATCACCTTCAACATCACGTTCCATTGTCGCTGTTGTTCCATCAATATCAAGCTTCGTAATCGTTGTTACGTAAGCGATTCCAAGTTTTTCAGCAAGACGCGGTCCAATCTGACCAGTGCTGTTATCATTAGAAACATTCCCGCCAAGGATAATGTCATATTCCTTATCTTCAAAATAAGCAGCAAGAAGGGCAGTCGTCGTATACTGATCACTCTCATCAATGTCTTCATTGTTAATGAGAACTGCCTTGTCTGCGCCCATCGCTAGAGCTGTTCTTAACTCTTTTTCAACTTCTTCGTCACCAATGCTTACAACCGTTACTTCTCCGCCATGATCGTCGCGAAGTTGGATCGCTTCTTCAATGGCATACTCATCGTATGGATTAATAATAAATTCAACGCCTTCTTCACTAATTCTCCCATTTTCAATTACGATTTTTTCTTCAGTATCAAACGTTCTTTTCATAATGACATAAATGTTCATATCTTTATCCCTCCCTGAAATAGTTCACCTTATTTATCTTGAAAGTTTGGCTGACGCTTCTCGATGAAGGCTCGAATGCCTTCTTGGCCATCTTCTGAAGCAAATGCCTTTCCAAAATACTCTTTTTCTTTTTGAACGCCTTCATCAAACTTTTCTGATTTAGAATAAGTAAGAAGTTTAAGTGCATAACCAACTGCCACAGCGCTCTTCATAGCAATCTTCTCAGCAAGCTCTTTCGCTTTCGGAAGAAGCTCTTCTTCGGTATACATCTGATTCGCTAAACCAGTTGCAACAGCTTCACGTCCTGAAATTGGCTCGCTGGTTAGCAGCATCTCTGTTGCTTTTGCTTTTCCCACTAATGCTGGCAACCTTTGAGTACCTGCAAATCCAGGTACCAAACCTAGCTGTAGTTCGGGAAGACCTAGCTTTGCATCTTCAGTTACAAGACGAATATGACATGCCATTGCAAGTTCTAGTCCACCACCAAGCGCAGCACCATGAATAGCAGCGATGATCGGTTTTGGGAACGCTTCCATTTTGTCGAATAATTGTTGACCGAAGCTCCCCAAATCAGCAAATCCCTCTTCAGTGCTAACCGTTGTAAACTCTTTAATATCAGCTCCTGCTGAGAAAAACCTTCCTTCTCCAGAGAGCAATATAACCTTTGTTGCTGGATCGTTTTCAATTTGAGAGAATGCTTCTGACAATTCTCGCAATACGTCCGATGCCACTGCATTAGCTGGTGGACGGTTCAGCGTAATTTGTGCCACTTTGTTTTCAGTTGAAATGTTAATGAATTCCACTTCTCCACTCCTCTCAAAACTTTGTGACCCCAGTCAAAGCCGGGGTCTCTATTTATTTGCTTAAGCCATTGATCAAAAGATTATGAAGTGGCTTAGCAAGTGGTTCTAATTCAAATTTGTGGTCTTTCATAACCCAATTCGTTACGGTTTCATCGAGTGTCCCAAAGATCATTTGTCTTGCGAGACGAATATCTAGTTCCTCAATAAACAATCCTGATTTAATTCCCTCATGCAAAATGTGATCAACGAGCGTAAGGTATTTCTTAAGTACTTCGCCAATTTGTGCTCGAAGGGCTTTATTTGTTTGTCTTAGTTCCAATTGCGTGACGATAGCAAGCTCATAATCAGAACCTAGATGTTTAAAGTGCATATCAATAAGCGTGAACAATTTATCCATTGCATTATCTTTCTTTACAATTTGTTCCTCTGTCTTATCGATAAAACTTCCCATTTTTTTCTGAAACAACGAAATTAACAAATCCTCTTTATTCTTAAAATAAAGGTAGATCGTACCGTCTGCCACGCCTGCTTCACGCGCAATTTTGGATACTTGCGCTTGATGATAACCATTTTGAGCAATGACAACAACAGCCGCATCAATGATTTTGTCGTATTTCGGACCCCTTTTTTTCCCCTTTTCAACCATATGAAGCTCTCCCTTATTCTTTATCCGGCACTCATTCAAAATGAATGAGCATTCATTCATAATCTTATTGTAGCGATACGACTATGCTATTGTCAACATAAGATTTCTGAACGAGCGCTCGGTTGGAATTGAGAGTTATTTTGCAAATTCATCATATCATAATAAGCAGAAATGTGCGAATCTTTCCGGAGTTTTAATTGGAATTTTTTATTTAATACGTATTGATTTAACTGAAACCAAAAAACAAAACCAATCGCTACATCGATTGGTTTTGTTTAACTTTCTCTTCGTCGACTAGAACACGACGTAGAATTTTCCCAACGGTTGTTTTAGGAAGCTCCTCCCGAAATTCATATAATCGAGGTACCTTATAAGCAGCAAGGTAACGTCGACAATGTTGATTTAAATCATCTTCTGTTATTTCAACGTTACTTTTTAACACAACGAATGCTTTCACTGTTTCTCCTCTATAAGCATCAGGTACACCAATAATAACGGCTTCTTGAACTGCTGGGTGTTCATATAAAACTTCTTCAACTTCGCGTGGATAAATGTTATATCCGCCTGCAATAATCATATCCTTTTTCCGATCAACGACATAAAAGTAGCCCTTCTCATCTCTATAAGCCATGTCACCAGTATAAAGCCAGTCATCCTTCAATACGGCAGCGGTTTCATCTGGTAGATTCCAATACCCCTTCATCACCTGTGGACCTTTTACAATTAATTCGCCGATTTCCTTCACTTCAGCTTCTTCATTTGCAGCGTTCACAATTTTTGCATCTGTGTCTGGCCAAGGTAAACCGATACTACCAACAACAGTACCATCTGATAAAGGATTGGAATGGGTTACAGGAGATGACTCTGTTAAACCATAACCTTCCACTAAACGACCGCTAATCTTCTCTTGAAATTTTTGTTGGATTTCAATTGGAAGTGGAGCTGAACCGCTAATACAAGCCTTAATAGACGAGAGATCATAGCGATCGATATTCGGATCATTTAATAAAGAGATATAAATAGTTGGTGCACCTGGAAATAAGGTTGGCTTTTGTTTTTGAATCGTTTTTAATGTGTCTTTAGGTTCAAACTTTGGAAGTATGATCATTTTGGCAGCATACATAATCGATAAGTTCATCACACAAGTCATTCCGTAAACATGGAAAAACGGGAGAATTCCCATCACACTCTCTTCGCCATATTTAGCATCACGAATCCAGTTCTTACATTGCATCGTATTAACAACGAGGTTATAGTGTGTCAACATAACTCCTTTTGCGAGACCTGTAGTTCCCCCAGTGTATTGAAGAAGAGCCAAATCTTCTTTGGAATCCACATTAACATGTATATCATCGTTACTACCGTTTGCCACCCATTCCAAAAAGCTATGAATTTGGTCTGTTGAAGGCATTTCAACAAGTAATCCCTGCTTCTTTTGCTTTTGCACGAGTGGATACAGAACATTTTTAGGAAAAGGTAAATACTCCTGAATCTTCGTTACAACAATGTGCTTTAGTACTGTTTTATCTTTTACTTTTAATACTTTCGGTAAAACAAGATCAAGACAGATCATCATATCCGCCTTAGAATCTGTTAATTGATGTTCTAGTTCCCTCTCCATGTATAGTGGATTCGTCTGAACGACCACTCCCCCAGCCATCAATACAGCGTAATAACTAATCACAGCTTGAGGGCAATTAGGAAGCATGATCGATACTCTCCCGCCCTTGCTCAGACCGTGATCACGCAATGAATTCGCAAGTCGTCTTGAGCGATGAAATAACTCCTGAAAGGTAAGTTCTTTTCCCAGGAAGTGAACTGCCTTTTTGTTAGGATGTTTTGTAGCTGCATCAACAAGATACGCATGGAGGGGTTTTTCCTCATACTCTATTGAAGTCGGTACTCCTTCTTGGTAATAATCAAACCATTCTTTTGCGCCATTGTTTGTCAATTTTCATCAACCTCCCTTTCACGACTCCTTCCAAACCAAAACTCTCTCTATATGATAATTATAATGAAAACGCTTCAAATATCCTATCTTTTTTTTAATTTTTTGAATACATTGGCATTTTAAGTCGTAAAAGATAGACGAGCATACGACATTATCCATAATTAGGTTAAGTTGTGATAAGAGCGCACAGAATTTTGAACAAAAAAAGAACAGGTAAAGTACCTGCTCTTCTTGAACGATCATACAAAATAAAATAAATAAACAATGCCCGCAATAAAGAATATCCCTGATACAACCATAAGAACTTTCCATAAAGTCTCCATATGTGCTCCCCTTACGAAATTCCTGCCCCTATAACAAAGGACAAACCAATCGAAATAACCATAGAAATGAATCCTACCGCTCGATTGTCTGCTGTAATTTCTTTATCAATCCTAAATTTAGGTGTTAAAAACTCAAAGGTGAAGTAACCAATTAATAGAAGGACAAATCCAAAGACCCCCCACCCCATCATGGTCACAAGTGAATCATTATGCTCAATTGAAAAACGAAAGATATTCGCAATACCAAATATTTTACCTCCAGTAGCCATCGCTACTGCGAGGTTACCTTTTTGGATTTCTTCCCAGTTACGATAGGACGTTACAAATTCAAATACTGAAAGAAACACAATCATACAAACAATCACTACGCTATAATTCGCTGCAGTTTGAAATGCGACACTCTCCCATAATTGATCCATTGTGTAAATTCCTTTCTCTACTTCAATTCAACGACAGTTACACCACCGCCGCCTTCATTCATTCCACCCATGCGAAGATTTTTCACTCGGGAATGACGTTTCAACCATTCATGGACACCTTTTCTAAGTGCACCCGTTCCTTTACCATGAATGATTGAGACCTGGTTATACCCAGCAAGTAAGGCATCGTCGATATAGCGCTCAACTTCCATTTGAGCATCTTCATACCTTTTACCTCGCAAATCAAGTTCAGTTTTCACTCGACTATCACTTCCACGAACTGTCACAAACGGCTTTCGCTCAACGACCGGTTTTGATTTAATCGCTTCCAGGTCATTTGCCTTAACATTCATTTTCATTATCCCAAGTTGAACCTGGTATTCGTTCTTCCCGACTTGCTCAACAATGTGCCCCTTTTGGTTAAAGCTAATCACCTTCACTTCATCACCTGGTTGATATGATTTAGTTTGGGCTTTTTTAGGCTTTGGTTTTGAAGATTTCAATTCGGGTTTCGCATCTTCAAGCTGCTTTTGAGCATCAATCAATTGGTGTTCTTTAACAGATCCATTTTGGAATGTACGCAGTTCCTGAATGATTTTCTTGGCTTGTTCTTGTGCTTTTTCTACTTCTTCAGCAGCTTTCTGTTCCGCTTCCTCAAAAAGTCGCTCTCGCTGTTTTTCAAATTTCTCAAGCTGCTTTTCCAAGTCATTCTTAAGTGACTCTGCTTCTTTTCTAAGTTCAGACGCTCCTTCTCGATCTAATTCGGCTTGCTTCTGGCTATCTTCAAGCGATGAAATCATCCGATCAACTTTGTTACTTTCGCTTGATATTTGAGATCGTGCATCCTCAATAATATCATCCATCAGCCCGAGGCGTCTTGAAATCTCAAATGCATTACTGCGGCCTGGCACTCCAATTAATAGGCGATACGTGGGGCGTAGTGTCTCAACATCAAATTCTACACTGGCATTCATCACGCCTTCTCGATTATATGCATAGGCTTTTAATTCACTGTAATGTGTCGTCGCAATAACTCTTGATCCACGTTTATATACATAATCAAGTATGGATATGGCAAGTGCAGCACCTTCCTGAGGATCGGTCCCAGCGCCAAGCTCATCAAAAAGAACAAGACTATTGTGGTCAATGTTCTTGAGAATATGAACGATATTCGTCATATGCGAAGAAAAAGTACTTAAGCTTTGCTCGATAGACTGCTCGTCCCCGATGTCTGCAAAGATATTTTGAAAGACAGCCATAGTAGATCCTTCATCAGCTGGTATATGAAGTCCAGATTGAGCCATTAGCGTAAGAAGTCCTGCCGTTTTTAATGTAACTGTTTTCCCGCCTGTGTTTGGTCCAGTAATAACTAGTGATGAATAGTCTTTTCCGAGAAATAGGGAAGAAGGGACTACCTCATCTTGAGGTAGAAGGGGATGTCTTCCCTGTCTTATTTCTAGTTCCCCCTCATCATTCATGGAAGGATTTGTTGCTTTCAATTCGTTAGCATATAGGGCACGCGCAAAAATAAAATCAATATCCGCAAGTACATCAACATTATGTCTAAGCGTTTCAGAAGCTTCCGCAACATGTCCAGTCAATTCTGTTAGGATCCGCTCAATCTCAAGTTTTTCCTTAACTTTTACTTCTTTTAGCTGGTTGTTAATTGATACGACCGATTGTGGTTCAATAAACAACGTCGCACCAGAAGAGGATTGGTCGTGGACCATTCCACCAAATGAACCTCTATATTCCTGCTTAACGGGGATAACGTACCGTTCATTCCGAATGGTAATGAGCGCATCTGAAAGCATTTTCCTTGTGCTTGAAGATCGAATGAGACTTTCTAATTTCTCACGAACGCGAGATTCAAAGCTACGAAGCTGGGTTCTAAGTCGACGAAGTGCATCACTTGCAGAATCAAGCAAATCCCCGTCCTCATCTATGCAGGCGTTAATCTCATTCTCCAGCTCATTTTCAGGCATAATTTGACTAACTAAATCTCCGAGAAGAGGAAGCTCTACACCATCTTCAATCATATTATCAAGAAATGTTTTAAATCGACGACCGCCGTAGATTGTACTCGAGATGTCGAGTAATTCAGATGGGTTTAGCATCCCTCCAATCTCTGCTCGCTTCACGCTTTGTCTAATATCTCGAATGCCACCAAGCGGAGCTTGACCACGAAGACGGATCACTTTTCTTCCTTCTTCTGTTCCTGCTAACTGATGGTTAACATCTACTAAAGAATACAAAGGGGTTAACTGTTCTACTTTTTGTTTTCCTAATGAGGATGAAACGTGTTTTCCTAATCGTTCTTTCACTTTATTATATTCGAGTAGCCGTAACACTCTTTTTTGCAATGGTCGTTCCTCCTAATAAAACGGGATTTGTTTATGAGTGACGGTTAAAGAATGCTTCAAGATCTTTAGCCGTAAATGTGTTTAAGACAGTCTCTTTTCGCAGCCAGCCTCTTCTCCCAGCTGCTACGCCGATTTCCATATGCTCAAGCATGTCCATATGGTGAGCATCTGTATTAATCATTATTTTAACATGATTTTCTTGTGCTTTTTGAAGCCATTCCGCTGCAAGATCTAATCGGTTTGGATTTGCATTTAATTCAAGAGCCGTATCCGTTTCTTTCGCAAGCTTTATTAACTTATCATGGCTTAAAGCATACCCTTTCCTTTTTCCAAGTAACCTTCCTGATGGATGAGCAATGAGGTCAACATGGTGACTCCGAAGTGCTGTTTCAAGACGTGCCATTATCGTATCCTCATCTTGGGAAAAGGATGAATGAATCGAAGCAATAACAAAATCCATTTCCGACAGCATCTTATCGTCATAATCAAGTGTTCCATCAGGTAAAATATCCATTTCTACCCCTGCAAATATTCTAAAATCATTCCATTTTTGATTGAGACGATCAATCTCTTCTCTTTGCTCTCGTAGCCTTTCTGGTGTCAAGCCATTCGCCACTTTAAGGTACTGAGAGTGATCTGTTATCGCGATATACGAATATCCTTTTGCTCTTGCTCGTTCGGCCATTTCTTCAATCGTATAAGCACCATCACTCCAGGTGGAGTGCATATGTAGATCTCCTTTTATATCGTTCAACTGGACTAATTCAATCTCATCTTTCTCAGCTTCTTCAATTTCACCTTTATCTTCGCGAATTTCTGGCGGAATATAGGCTAAACCAAAATGCTGGTAGAAATCCTTTTCATCTTCAAATGTGAGAACTTCCCCCGTTTCTAAAGACTCTACACCGTACTCACTAATTTTTTCGCCTTTCTTTTTTGCGATTTGCCTCATTTTCACATTATGAGCCTGTGAGCCAGTAAAATGATGGAGTGTAGAAGCAAATTCTTCAGGCATTACAATTCTAAAATCTACTGAAACGCCATATTCATCGTCAAGTTCAAGTGTAATCTTCGTCTCTCCCTTTACGACTACTTTAGAAACACCTTCTAATTCAAGTAAGCTCGCTGACACATCAGCAGCAGCAGTTGTCGCTATAATAAAATCAAGGTCTTTGATCGTTTCCCTTACCCTTCGCAAGCTCCCCGCTCTTGCAAATTTGTCAATGCTCTGGATTTCTTTTAATTGGCTTTCAATGTTTTCAGCAAGTGGTAGCATGTAGGCAATGGATAAGCGTTCAGGTCTTTTACCTGCTTCCTCAATCGCTTCAAGAATTTTATCCTCACTCTTCTTCCCAAAACCAGGGAGTTCTTGAATCTGATGAGCTTCACAAGCTTTTTGTAATGTCGCCATATCAATAACATCAAGTTCCTTGTATAGCTTAGCAAGCTTTTTACCACCAAGTCCCGGTAATTTAAGTAACGGCACAAGACCAGATGGGACTTCCTTCTTTAATGATTCAAGCGTTTCTGATTCTCCTTTTTCGAGGATTTCATTTATTACCGCTGCCGTCCCTTTTCCGATGCCATTTAGCTCAGCAGGATCTTCAATTTGCTCCATACTCCGATCATCTGTTTCGAGTGCTCGGGCAGCTTTACGAAAAGCGGATATTTTAAAAGGGTTTTCCCCTTTCAACTCCATATAAACTGCTATCTCTTCAAGGAAATGAATAACCTGTTTTTTATTCATCTTTTTCTCACCCTTCTTCATAAGATCATTACTACTATCCTATCCATATTCAAACCCAAATCCAATTAATTTATCTTAAAAAAAGCGGGAGCGCTCGATTAGATCCGACAAGCGCTACCAATTTAACCAATCGTACTTATGCTAATACAAATAAATAACCCTTCTAATTGAAGGGTTATGCTACGTGTGTACTCCAGAGGTCTTTAATTTGTTCTGTCAACACAGGGGTATGCTTGACGATGCTTTCCGCAAGAAACGAATTTGATATGGCTGTTTGAACGGTTTCATTTGGAAGAAGCGCTGCAATAAATAGAAATAAAAACACGATAATGTATACTTCTACAAATCCAAGCACTCCGCCAAGCCATCCATTTACAGTTCTCAATATAGGTAAATCTGCAAGAAAGTCGAGCATAGAACCAACTATTTGCATAATAATTTTGGTACCAAAGAACAATAGCGCAAACGCAATTCCACTATAGTATGTGGCCTCTAAGTTTATAGCGTCAAACACCATTGCCGTTGAAGATGCCTCGTTGCCGAAGGACGGGTATGGAATCCATAGCTTCAAATGTGGAGAGAGATCCTTAAAATACATATACGCAACAACAAATGAAACGATAAATCCTGCTAAATGAACGACTTGAAGGATCAAGCCTCTTCGAAGTCCAATTAGGAACCCTCCAACTAGTATAATAAAAAGAATTAGATCAACCATCTTACGTTATTCCTCTTCTCTCAGTTTTTTCTTTAACTCTTCAAGTTCTTTCTTAATCATCACATAATCATTTACAATATTAACTGCTGTTAGCACAGCAAGTCGCTTCGTATCTAAATAGGTATTCATTCCTTTAATCTCATTCATCTTCTCATCCACTAAAGTTGAGACTTCACGAATATGTTGATGACTTTTATCACCGATTATTGTATATTGTTCACCATAGATTTCCACGGTTGTACGTATTTTTCCATGACTGTCTGTCACCCCATAAGCCTCCTATCAAGAGAGAGAATCCTGTTTTACATCATAGCATGAAAAGTGGTATTTTTGAAACACAGCGCTCCTGAACCATTCTTGTTCATCTTCAGATTCTGCTATAATAGGATGCAAGCCTAGTTCACAAAAGGAGTTTTGTTATGTCACAGGTTGTTTTAACTGTATCACCTTCCATTATGAATGAAATTAAAAAGAAATACAACAGCCACTTAAGCGATAAACAGCCACCGGGGAGCGTTTTTGTAGCGAAAACTTCTGCCTGTACTATTACAGGCTATAAATCTGGAAAAATAATGTTCCAGGGCGCAGGGGCAGAAGGAGAAGCAAGACCATGGCAATCTAGCGGAACAGCGAGTTCTAAAAAGGCAACGAATTCGAAAAAGAAAACAGTGGGCGATCATCAATACTCTCCACCTGGTAATATCTCAACTCTTTCCGCCATCGGAAGTGATGAAGTTGGGACAGGAGATTTCTTTGGTCCAATGACAGTTGTTGCTGCATATGTCGACCAGAAGCAAATTCCACTCTTAAAGGAACTCGGTGTAAGAGATTCTAAAGGAATGAAGGATCCAGAAATTATTGAAATAGCTAGAAATTTGATTAAAACCATTCCTTATAGCCTGCTTATCCTACCAAATGAAAAATACAATACTATGCAGAAAAAGGGAACGAATCAGGGGAAAATGAAGGCTCTACTACATAATCAGGCCATCCAGAATGTGATGCGCAAAGTCCAGGGATATGATGCCATACTCATTGATCAATTCGCTAAACCTGAAGTTTATTTCAACTACCTAAAAGGTCAATCAACAATCGTAAAAGAAAATGTATATTTCGCAACTAAAGCCGAAGAAATTCACCTGGCTGTAGCAGCAGCATCCATTATTGCGAGGTACTCTTTTGTAATGGAAATGGATCGACTTGGAAAAGAATATAATGTAAAGCTTCCTAAAGGGGCTGGACCTGCTGTAGACATAGCAGCTGCAAAGCTTATTCAAAAACATGGAGATCAGATTCTTGGGAATTTAGCTAAGCTACATTTTGCTAATAGCTTAAAAGCTCAAAAAATAGCTGATCAATCACGTCGTTAAAGGAACTCTACGAAAAAAGCTGACTCGAGTGAGTCAGCTTTTTTGATGTTCATTTTATTAATAAAGGTGAGAAGCTTCTAATTGATCTTCTGCTTTCAGCATGACGGAAGTGAAATAGTTAAAGAACATGTCACGATCCACGTCATCTACTACAATCACTTCACGACCTGTTTCATCAAGAACGGTTCTCCCTTGACTTACTCCATCTACTTCAACACGACATTTTACTTTTCTTGAATGGATAAAGGATTTTGGTGTCACAGAAACTGTAGTCAGAACATCCCATAAATAGTAAGTCGAATTGGTCTCAACGTGTACAAGTGGAGGACACATGGCGTAGCATTGTCCAATAAAGTCTACACCAATTTCCTTTCGTTTAGCTGCCCACATGTTTCTTACATCATTGGTTAACGGGACTTGATTCGTGCTTTCAAGTGCGACCATTTCGATCTTAATAGAAGTTTTGAAAACAGTAGATACTGCTTCGGGATCCCAAAAAGCATTCCATTCTGCTGTACCATCATGTTCTGGTTCTTCCACATTTCCTACTTCTAGGAAAGTGCCACCCATCCATACTAACTTTTCAATACTCTGTTCAATATGTGGAGCTGTTTCTAACGCTCTAGCAAGATCTGTTAATGGTCCAGTAAAAAGAAGAGTTAGCGGTTCAGAGCTTCGTTCAAGAGTATCAATCAGATGCAAATGAGCAGGTAGTTCTGACATAGGTGTATTCACTTTATTTGATTCATTTAGAATAGGTATAGCATCGACATAAAAAGCATGCATGCGCCAGTCTTTAGGGAATGGATTAATCCCTCTTGAATTAGAAGCTGCAACATTTAATCCAGTGGCTTTTCCAAATCGATCTATTATTTTTCTGCTTGCAGAAACAGCTGGTTCTAGATAACAATCTGCCGGAATAACCGATACGCCAGCAAGCTCGATCTCTTCCATGTTTAATAATAGAAACAGTGATGCTAAATCATCAACGCCACCATCATGATTGAAATATACCTTCTTTTTTTCCATCCTATATCCCCCTGCTGGATAACTCGCATGTCGCTAACCATCGTTTCCTGAAAGTGAACCTTTTCTATTTATAGCGTTGAGGTACGTTTAAGGTCTTCTCAACTTTTTATTCACTCATAGTCCTGTCATTTCAGGTAACAGGGTAGAAACGTTCAGGCCAATTCCCGACATATATGAGCTTCCATTATTCTAATCACTTTGTACTCTATCAGAGCGTGAATAAGGAAGCAATAAGCAAAAAAATGTCGTACGTTTACATTTTTCATTCGAATATTCCAAACATTCCTACTTTCTTAATAGGTCTTGCTACCTATTCTATCTTCTGCTAGATTGATGAATACAACTTCACATTTATCTCTATATAATTTTGGAAATAGGGTCCAAAGAGTTTCTACCCGGCAACCGAGAATTGCTGGACTATAGGGAAGGCATGGCATCGTCACTTAGACAGGCATATTCTGTTTATTTGTGTGCCACTTTTCTTCCTGTAAACTCGGACTTTTTTCTACAAAGTACGGGTTTTTTTGTATTCATCCGATTTAGATTTGTGAAGAAACAACTAGTTTTCAGGGGGAATTGACATCATGAATATTTTCACAGGACTACTCTCGATTATTGGCGTACTTGCTATCGCCTGGTTAATGAGCAACAAGAAAAAATCAGTCAAATGGAGAACGATCGGGGTTGGCGTTTTAATTGAAGGGCTATTTGTTTTATTTGTTCTAAAAGTAAATGCAGGAAAGGTTATGCTCGAAAAAGCTTCTGCAGCTGTACAAAACGTTATTAACTATAGTAACGAAGGCATTCAATTCGTATTTGGCGGCCTCTATGAAGAAACAGGCTTAACATTTGTATTTGCTATAAATGTTTTAGCTGTCATCATCTTCATTTCTGCTCTTGTCTCAGCACTTTATTACATGCGCATTATCCCACTTATCGTTCAAGTGATTGGCATTACGATTGGTAAGCTAATGGGAACGACGAAAGTTGAAACATTTAACGCTGTCGGAAACTCCTTTTTAGGTCTAGCCGAAGCGCCTTTACTCGTAAAACCATATTTGAAATTGCTCACCAGATCTGAGATATTTGCCATCATGGTAGGAGGTACTGCTTCTGCTAGTGGAGCCATCCTCGTCGGTTATTCACTTATGGGTATTGAACTTAAATATTTATTGATATCTGTCTTTAGCGTTCCTTTCGTTTCACTTGTTATTGCAAAAGTGATGGAACCAGAAACTGAAGTTTCACAAACTAATGATAAAGTAAAAATGAAAAAAACGGATCATGCCAATATTTTTGAGGCAATCGCCGACGGAACAGTCAGCGGTGTGATGCTTGCGTTAAATATTGGAGGTCTTTTGATAGCATTCATCAGTATTCTAGCAGTTGTAAACGGCATGTTAGGTTTCGTCGGAACTGACCTGAGCTCAATTCTAGGATATATCTTCTATCCATTTGCCCTATTAGTAGGTATTCCAACGGATGAAGCATTTCGAGCAGCATCCATCATTGGTACGAAAATGTCAATTAATGAATTTGTGGCTTTCCAAAACTTAACCGCCATTCAAGCACAGCTTTCTGACAAAACCGTTGCCATTCTTTCTGTCGCACTATGTAACTTTGCTAACTTCTCATCCATCGGGCAGCTTATTATTGGACTAGGGTCACTCGAGCCCACTAAACGTTCTCAAGTTTCTAAATTAGGATTAAAGGCCATTATCGGTGGTACACTAGCCTCCTTTATTACGGCTATATTTGTAGGAATGTTTATGTAAAAAATAGTATAAATAAAAATCCTCCCTATACACGTAGGGAGGATTTTCTGTAGTTATCGACGAAGGGCAGCTCCAAATTGTTCTTCTACTGCTGTAAGAACACGGTCATGTGCCTTCTTCACTTCTTCTTCTGTTAAAGTTTGTTCTGGATTGTAATATCTAAGAGAAAAGGCTAGTGACTTTTGACCTTCATCAAGATGTTCACCCTGGTAAACATCAAATAGTTGAATGTCCACAAGCTTAGATCCACCAGCTTCTTTAATGACTTTCTTCACTTCTCCAGCTTCAAGCGACTCACTGACAACAAGAGCCACATCTCTAGTAACAGACGGGAATCGTGGAAGCTTTTTGTATTGAAGGTGAGCAACTTCTGCATTCAGTAACTTCTCCAGATTGATTTCAAAAACGTATGTTTCACTCAAATCAAGATCTTTCTCAACTTCTGGATGAAGTTGACCGATATATCCGATGAGCTCATCATCGAGATAAACCGATGCTGTACGACCTGGGTGAAGCTTTGGCTCTTCTGCACGAGCGAACGAAAGACGATCCTCTAAACCAAATTCAACCGCTATTTCTTCGAGGATTCCTTTTACAACAAAGAAATCAGCGACTTTCTTTTCTTTTTGCCATAGGTGCTCTTGCCATAATCCTGACACTACGCCAGCAAGGTGTTCCTGTTCTACCGGAAGCTCATCACCTGGTAAGAACACAGAAGCCGTTTCATAGAAAGCAACATTATCTAGCTGACGGTTGCGGTTATACTGCGCTACCTCTAGAAGATGCGGAATCAGGCTCGTTCTAAGTTCACTTCTTTCTTCACTCATTGGCATCGCAAGACGAACAGCTTCGGCTGATTCATCAGAGAAGAAAAGACGTTTAGAAGGCGACGTAAGAGAATACGTTACTGTTTGGAAAAGACCTGCGCCTTCAAGCGTACGGCGAACATGGCGACGCTTCACTTGATATTCTGAAAGCTGTCCTGGTGTACTTTCTGTAAGAGGTAGCGTTGCAGGAACATTATCATATCCGTAGAGGCGTCCTACTTCTTCAATTAAATCTTCAGAAATCGTTATATCCGGGCGGCGCGGCGGTACCTGAACGGTAAATGTGCCACCAAAGTTCTGATAAGAGAATTGCAGACGCTCAAAAATAGCAGCAACTTCTGTTTCAGAAATTTCTGTTCCAAGAACTTGATTAATTCGATTCACTTCAATACTAACGTCAAGAGCTTCGATGGTTCGAGCTCCCTGTTCAGCAATACCTTTTAACACTGTTCCACCGGCAATTTCTTGAATGAGCTGAGCAGCGCGTTCGCTTGCACCAACAACGCGGTTTCGATCAATTCCTTTTTCAAAACGCGCACTTGAGTCACTACGTAACCCTAGATCTTTCGATGCTTTCCGAACAAGCTTGCTGTTAAAGTAAGCTGCTTCAAGCAAAATCGTTGTTGTGTCTTCTTGTACTTCAGAATCAGCACCACCCATAACACCAGCCACGGCAACGGGTTTTGAACCATTCGTGATGACAAGATGCTCATTCGAAAGCGTGCGTTCAGCATCATCGAGAGTGACAATTTTTTCTCCTTCAGTTGCGCGACGTATCACGACTTCCTTCGATCCAAATCGATTATAATCAAAAGCATGAAGCGGCTGTCCGTATTCCAAAAGAACATAGTTCGTAATATCGACTACGTTGTTAATTGGACGAATACCAGCAGAAACGAGGCGATTTACAAGCCACTGCGGTGATGATTTGATCGTTACGTCTTTAATAATGGAAGCTCCATAATAAGGATTATCTTCTTCATTCTCTACACGAACTGACACATACTCTTCAACGTCTTCATCCGAGCGAACAAGCTCTGGAGACGGAAGCTCAATTGAGCGATTCAATACTGCCCCAACTTCATAAGCGACGCCGATCATGTTCATCGCATCAGCTCTGTTTGGAGTAAGACCTAGCTCAAGAACTTCATCATTTAGATTCAAGTATTCAAGCGCATCTTCACCAGGTGTCACGTCTTCACTAAATACAAAGATTCCGTCTGCATACTCTTTCGATACAAGTTTACTTTCAATTCCAAGCTCCTGAAGTGAGCAGATCATACCATGAGAAGCTTCACCGCGAAGTTTTGCTTTCTTAATCTTAAAATTGCCTGGAAGTACAGCCCCAACTTTTGCTACAGCTACGTACTGTCCTTGAGCAATATTTGGTGCTCCACAAATAATTTGGACCGGCTCTTCTTCACCAACATTCACCTGACAAATATTCAACTTATCAGCATCAGGGTGTTGCTGACATTCAAGAACGTGACCAATAACCACGCCGGTAATTCCTTTATTAAGCTTTTCGACTGTTTCAACCTCAATACCACCCTTAGTAATCAGGTCTGCTAGTTCATCAGCTGAGTAACTATCTAAATCTACATACTGCTGTAGCCAATTCATTGATACGAGCATGTTTTCTCCTCCTAACTTCCAATCATATTATAGTGAATTAAATTGTTTAATAAATCTGCTGTCATTCGTGTAGAAATGACGTATGTCATCAATACCATATTTCAGCATAGCGATCCGTTCTGGTCCCATACCAAATGCAAACCCAGTGACTTTCTCAGGATCGAAGCCGGACATGCGAAGTACATTCGGATGTACCATACCGCCTCCAAGAATTTCTATCCATCCGGTTCCTTTACATACAGAGCAGCCATTCCCGCCACAATTAAAGCAAGAAATATCCATCTCCACAGAAGGCTCAGTAAATGGGAAGAAGCTTGGGCGAAGACGGATTTCACGTTCTTCTCCAAACATTTTCTTCGCAAATGATTGGAGCACCCCTTTTAGATCACTCATGCGAACATTCTCACCAACCATTAGTCCTTCAATTTGCATAAACTGATGGGAGTGTGTTGCATCATCTGTATCACGGCGATAAACTTTACCGGGCACGATGATTTTAACAGGACCTTCTCCATTTAACTTCTCCATCGTTCTAGCTTGCATTGGAGAGGTATGCGTTCTTAATAGCGTTTCTTCAGTTATATAGAATGAATCCTGCATATCTCGAGCCGGATGATCCTTAGGAAGATTTAACGCTTCGAAATTATAATAATCGGTTTCAACTTCTGGTCCTTCCGCAATCGAGAATCCCATACCAAGAAATAGGTCTTCAATTTCTTCGATTACCCTCGTTAGTGGGTGATGATTTCCTCTCTTAATTGGCCGACCCGGCAGAGAAATATCGATCGTTTCTTTCTTTAATCGTTCTTCTACGGCTGCTTTTTCTAAGCGAGTCACTTTCTCCTCTAATTGATCCGAAATCGCTGAGCGAATTTCATTAACGAGCTGCCCCATTTTCGGACGTTCTTCTTTAGACAATTTCCCCATACCTTTAGAAATTTCTGTAATTGGACCTTTTTTTCCAAGGTATTTCACTTTGATATCCTGCACTTCTTTCATTGAAGAAGCTTGCTGAATTTCTGATAGTGCTTCTTCTTTCAACGTTTGTAAACGCTCTTGCATCTTTTCAACCTCCACTTCATTTTCGTGTTTGCTTCTTTTTGCAATAAAAAAATCCTCGCTCCCCAGAAAGGGGCGAAGATTTGATTTCGCGGTACCACCCTAATTCACCGATAGAGTACACCTATCAGCCTTAAGCAAAGAATAACGGCTTGTAAACCGATCCGCTTTCGAACGAACAAAGCGGCAACTCCAGAGCGAATTCGGCAGCGTCCCAATAGAAATGCTTTCAGTCTCGGCATTTCCTCCCTGCAAAGGCAGCGGCAGCTTACTACTCTCCATCATTGTTTTTAACATATATAAGTTGCTTTTAATTATAGAAAAAAATCGCTATATCCGCAAGCCTTATTATGAAGGTAACAATCCATACATCAGAATTCCTGCTGCAACGGCGACATTTAACGACTCTGCTTTACCATATATCGGAATATATACGTTCACGTCTGCTAAACGTTGAAGCTCGTCTGATACACCGTTTGCTTCGTTTCCAAGAATGACAGCAAACTGAGATGATGAATCAAGCTCTTGATATGGCGTTCCTCCACTCACTTCTGTTGCGTATATCAGCATGCCAGCTTCTTTTAATTTCTGAACTTCTGTCACTAAGTCCCCTTTTATTACAGGAAGATGAAAAATAGATCCCTGGGTGGATCGAAGCACCTTACTGTTATAAGCATCAACGGTTCCATGTCCAAGTAGAAGGCCGTCGTATCCAGCACTATCTGCAGTTCGAATAATCGTTCCCAAATTACCGGGATCCTGAATGGCGTCCAGTAATAATAGTTTGCCATGACGAGGTAGTTCAGGCTCAACCATTTTACAAACGGCCATAATCCCCTGTGGTGTTTCTGTATCCGTTAGTTCTTGCATCACTTTCTCCGTAACAGTATAGACAACAGGAAGCTCTTTAAACGGATAAGCAGATAAGTCAGTGCCTTCTGTCACAATCAATTCTGTGATTGAAGCTTCAGCCTTCGCAGCTTCTTCTACAATATGTGGACCTTCAATGATATAAGAGAAAGCTTTCTCTCTACCCTTTCGCGTCTGAAGTTTTTTCCAATCTTTCACTTTTTGATTTTTAGCGGATTCTATAATCATTATGCTCTCCTTCAGTTTTCAATGTTTCCATTATAAAGGGTTGAAAGGGAAGATTCCAATAAAACTCATGAAATTTCTTCAATTCGCTCATACTAATGAGGCTTGAACCAACAAGCGAATGAGAAAGGTGAGGTGGAAAGTATGGACCTTAACTTACGCAAAGCGATTCTCGCTAATATTAATGGCAACAACGAGGAGCAACTCGAAGCGACAATCCTCGACGCCATGCAAAGCGGAGAAGAGAAAATGCTCCCTGGGCTTGGTGTTCTTTTCGAAATTCTTTGGAAAGAAGCACCAGAAAATGAGCGAGAGCAAATGCTCTCTTATATGGCACAGGGTGTAAATTAACAAGCAAAATCCGGTGGCAAGAGCCACCGGATTTTGTGTTCTAGTTAAAGATAATTTCTTTCACAGTATCAGCATCAAGCTTTTTAATCACTTCAACAATCAAATTAACTGCATTCTCAAAATCGTCACGATGAAGAATCGCTGCGTGAGTATGAATATAGCGTGTGGCAATTGTGATGGAAAGTGCAGGTACTCCATTTGCTGTTAAATGAATTTTACCTGAATCTGTCCCACCGCCTGCAATAGAGTCAAACTGATAAGGAATATTGTTCTCATCAGCTGTATCTGTTACAAAGTCACGAAGACCTTTGTGACCGACCATTGAAGCATCATACATAATAATTTGAGGACCTTTCCCCATTTTGGATTGAGCGTCCTTATCACTTACTCCAGGAGTATCACCAGCGATACCAACGTCAACCGCAATGCCGATATCAGGCTTAATCATGTTTGTAGCCGTAGTCGCTCCGCGAAGACCTACTTCCTCTTGTACCGTACCAACGCCGTAGACAGTATTAGGATGCTCTTCTCCTTTTAGCTTACGAAGTACTTCGATCGCAATAGCACAGCCAATACGGTTATCCCATGCTTTCGCCATAAGCATTTTTTCGTTATTCATAACAGTAAATTCACAAACTGGAACAACAGAATCTCCCGGCTTAACGCCCCATTCCATAGCCTCTTCTCGGCTTGAAGCACCAATATCAATGAACATATCCTTCTTGTCGACCGATTTCTTACGCTGTTCAGGAGGAAGAATATGTGGTGGTTTAGAACCGATGACGCCCATAATGTTACCATTACGAGTCATGACGTTAACACGCTGTGCAAGCATAACCTGCTCCCACCAGCCGCCAACTGTTTGGAAATAAAGAAAGCCTTTATCATCAATACGCGTTACCATAAAGCCAATCTCATCGAGATGACCTGCAACCATAATTTTTGGGCCTTCTGCTTTACCTTTTTTAACCGCAATTAAGCTGCCAAGATTATCATACATGATTTCATCTGAAAGAGATTCAATGTGCTTCTTCATCACTTCACGAGGTTCACGTTCGTTACCTGGTACGCCATTCGCATCAGTGAGTTCTTTCAGCATCTGCAACGTTTCGTCTAGCTTAGCCATATGTATTGCCTCCTTGATATGTATTCTCTGTTCATTATAACGGTTTCCGAAATATTTCACAATTCAGAGGACTCTTGAATCTAATATCCCTGATCTTGTCGATTATGATTCACTTTATTTTTTTTCAAATATGCTTCATTCATTTCTTCAAACCGTAGCCCGATAAGTTGTCCAAGTAAAAGATAACTTTCCATTAAATCGTTAAATGCTTCCTTATTTTTTTCACTTGCCACTTGATCAATCGCTTTGTAGACACGATGGAAAGCATGTACTTCAGAGCCAGCGGGATCGCCTTTTGACACTGCTTCATACGTTGTAATGCCCAATTCAATCCCTAATGAGAGAATAAAATGAATACCATCCACATACTCCTCTAGAATCGTTTCTTTAGGGGAAGGAGCTTTTTTACTCCAATATTTAAAACAACGTGTTTCATTCGCTAGTTCTCCAATCTCGACTTTAAGAGCAAGTAGTTTATTCTCGAATAAATCTTCATGCTCCAGATTGTGTTCCTTTACAATCCGAGTATCAAGTTGTCTTTGTAATGTAAATAATTGTTCGAATTTCAATGAACTCTTCCTTTCTTAAATCTTTTCTTTTTATGAAACCTTTCTTTATCATATACGTATAGAGAATAGAAGCATAGTGAAAATGAGGTGCTGACTAATGATTATTATTCTTTTTCGTCTTGTCATTCTCGTAGCCATGGTGTTGATTGCTTATGCTGTCATCCGCTTTTTTATGGATCCAAAACGAAAGCTGGAAAAAGCTCACGATCATAAAGAATACTATTTCTTCGATGACTCGTCCAATGTAAGAAAGAATTTTCTCGTCACCTACAAAGGTGCCTTATTCGAAGGTGAAAAGTATCTTGGCACTACTGAAAATTCGTTCGATATTATTACCCTTTCAGTAGGGGTGAAAAATGCATCAGAACTATATTTGCTTGAGAAAGAAGATTTCTATTTTCTTGAAAAGGAAATGGACATCCGCTATCCTAGTGCAAAAATTGAATGGAAGAGCCCAGTCAAAGAATTTTTACGCCATCGCGAAAATACTTAACAAACAAAACCCCTCCGATCTGGAGGGGTTTTGTTTGTTTACGATCAAAATAAAAGCTTTTTTATCTCACAGGCTGAAAGAAATCCTCCCACTTCATAATCCACTCTCTTCTTCTTAGTAAATAGAAAAGGATGACAAGTCCACACAACATGAGTACGATAACGACCGGATCGAACCTACTAATTGCCGTTCCAAAGAAAGAATATAACAAAGCGAGAGGTACATTTGAAATGAGGGATGACCGCAAATAATCTCTAAAGTCTTTAGACACCTCAATTAAACAAAGGGAAATGAAATGAAAATGAACGAAAGGTACTAATCGAAGGATGGCAATTTGCCCAACTGACATTGGCATATGTTTACGTGTCCATCGTTCTTTCATTCGAATAATCTTCTTAAACAAACCCGGCGTCCGCTTAACAACTAAATAAAAAACCGTACTTACAACAGTAATCCCAATCAATGAGTAAATCGTGCCATATATTGCGCCAAACATCACTCCACCAGCAACACAAACAACACTAACTGGAACAAATACAAACTGACGAATAAAATGAAAAATAATGAAATAGAACGGGGCGTAAATTCCGCTATTAGATACAACCTCCACAAGCGGTAGGACGAGCTCATTCATGATGTTCCCCCCTTCCTTTAACCTTTATGACAAGAGACGAGCTGTTATGTCAAAAAGCGAAGGATCTCGATTAGAATATTATTTGGAAATACGTGGACAATAAGGGGAGATTTAATCAGTTCGGTAATTGGAGGGGATAAATTATGGATGAACTCGTTATTGCTCGTTCATTATTTGGAATGACAATGGGCGTACATATTATTTATGCAACACTTGGTGTAGGCTTACCTTTAATGGTTCTTGTAGCTGAGCTCATGTATCAAAAAACAAAAGATAGAGATTATGCGATAATGGCCAATCGATGGACGAAAGGGTTTGCTGTTTTACTAGGGGTGGCGATTCCTACAGGAACCATTGCAGGTGTACAGCTTTCTCTCTTATGGCCAGGATTTATGGAAGTCGTTGGACGAGTGATTGCATTGCCCTTTCAAATTGAAATTTATGCTTTCTTCCTAGAAGCTCTCTTTATGTCAATCTATGTTTATGCTGCAGATCGCCTTTCTCCAATCATGCGAATTGTGAGCGTAACGCTTGTTGCATTCGGTGCGAGCGCATCAGCTATCTTAATTACAAATGTCCACGCTTTTGAAGGTACACCAGCTGGATTTGAGATAGTAGACGGAAAGTTCGTTAACGTTGATCCATGGGAGGCATTCTTCAATCCTTCCTTCCTAGTTACAGCTGGACACGTAACTGTTTCTGCTTTAATGACAGGGGCATTTGTTATCGCATCGATTGCGGCATATAAAATGATTCGTCAACGAGGTAATACGAGAGAATATAAATTTCATCATAAAGCATTAATGATGGGGCTCGTTATCGGAGGGATTTTTTCAATCTTGACCGCCTTAAATGGACATGAATCTGCTCAACAACTGTATCAATATCAACCTGAGAAACTCGCGGCGGCGGAAGGTTTGTTTGAAACACAAACTTATGCACCACTTGCCATTGGCGGCTACACCGATAAAGAAGAACGTGAGGTAAAGTGGGCTATTGAAGTTCCGTGGGCACTTAGTTTTCTATCCGACGACGCATTTGATACGGAAGTACTCGGTCTTGAAGAATGGCCTGAAGAAGAGTGGCCACCACTATTTGTCCATACCTTGTTCAATTCAATGGTCGGGATTGGTTCCCTACTCATGCTATTGTCTATTGTTGGATTTACTTGGTACAAAATCCTTAAACGAAAAGAATTTCCACGCTGGCTTATGTGGGCATTTATTGCTGCAGGTCCGCTCGCCATTACAGCAATTGAATTCGGATGGATATTCGCCTGTACCGGCAGACAGCCCTGGATTATCTATCACGTTATGAAAACAGAAGAAGCAGTCACAACTTCAGGAAATATCGGCCTGCTCTTTGTTCTCTTTCTCATTGTGTATATCATTTTAATGATCTCAACAGTCCTCGTCCTTCGCTACTATTTCAATCGTAACCCGATTAGCGAGGAACTCGATCAGTAGGCACCTGCCTATACCGTTCAAAAAGAATAAGAGGTGAACCACATGTCAGAAGCATTTTACGCTATCACATTAATATGGGGTCTTGTTTTTATTTATGCGGTTATGGCCACAATCGATTTCGGTGCTGGGTTTTGGTCCATGATCTATTTAAATAAAAACAACACGAAAGCGACAAATATTGCGAATCGCTATTTATCTCCATCTTGGGAAGTAACAAATGTATTTATCGTTGCCATTGTCGTAGCTCTTTTCAGCTTTTTCCCTGGAGCAACGTTTACCCTTGGTACTGTCCTTCTCATTCCAGGGAGTTTGATTATACTATTACTTGCCCTTAGGAGTGCGTTTCTTGTATTTTCTCATTCTGCTTCTTCAAATTACAAACGCCTCTTAACCTTGATATCAGGAATAACTGGGTTTCTTATTCCAGCTCTCTTGATTTGCGTGTTGCCTATTACGCATGGCGGATTTATACAAACATCAAACGGGATAGAACGTCTTTTATTGGGTGAATTATTTACAAGTCCAAGTGTTTATGCTTTCATGGCCTTCGCCATCTCAAGCACGCTCTTTCTATCATCTCTGCTGCTTTCTGATTACTCTAACGTATCAGGAGATGAAGAAGCTTATCAAACTTATAGAAGGGATGCTATTCTTGTCGGTCCAATCTCACTAGCGATGGCGGGTTTACTCGTTCTCACTATTCGAACGGAAGCTCCATGGCTTTATGACAATTTAATGGACTATGTACCGTGGTTAATTGGTTCTATCACAACCTTTGCAATCGGATATCTCGCTCTCTTTATTCCTAGAAAAACAGGTGTCGGTATTCCGAGGCTTGCTATGGTTAGTATCGTTACACAATATTTACTTGCTAGTTATGCTTATGGTTCAGCTCATTTACCTTATATCGTATATCCAAATGTAACGATTGAAACTGGATTCACAGACCCCGCTACATTTAGAGCATTAATCGTCACCTACATTGTAGCCTTCTTTATTTTAACCCCAGGATTCATCTACTTCTGGCGCCTATTTCTGAAAGACAAAAGGTACCTTAAGCAAAATGAATCCTAATTGAAAACAAGTTAGTCTTATGAAAAAAAAGAACAATACACTAAATAAAAAAAACGCCAATTCGGCGTTTTTTCTACATATAGATGTATGCATAGATAACAAAGAGCACGAGATGAAGAGCTAATAGAGCGGGGATGCCATACACAAATTGCTTGTGTTTTGTTTTATGCCTAAAATTCTTCATTCCAGTTAAACCACCGAAGCTTCCTCCAAAGATAAATAAAAACCATAGCGTCTTTTCGGGAATTCTTCGCTTTCCATTTTGCGCTCTACGCTTATCGATCCCCATAGCTATGAAACTCCAACTATTGATGATCGCCAAATATATTCCTAATACAATTAAACCATCCAATACTTACTCTCTCCTCTATTATAACTTTTTTCAAAAAGGCTATGTTAATGAACGCTGTTGATTTTGACTCATTTACGCTCTGTGAGACAAAATTGAGAATCAACGATATAAGTAACATAGCTTACAAAAAAACCACCCTCAACATGTGAGGATGGTTTTAAAGAACTTATTTCAAGTTTTCTTTTGCTTTTGAAGCTAGTTCAGCAAATGCTTTTTCGTCATTTACTGCTAGTTCTGCAAGCATTTTACGGTTGATGTCGATACCAGCTGTTTTAAGACCAAACATCAAACGGCTGTAAGAAAGTCCGTTCAAACGAGCTGCCGCGTTGATACGAGTGATCCAAAGCTTACGGAAGTCGCGTTTTTTCTGACGACGGTCACGGTAAGCGTACATGTTTGATTTCATAACTTGCTGATTAGCAACTTTGAAAAGCAAAGACTTAGATCCGTAATATCCTTTTGCGAGTTTTAACGTTCTTTTACGTCTACGACGTGTTACGTAGCCACCTTTTACTCTTGGCATACTAAACCCCTCCTAATTTCTGTGTCTAAATAATATAATAACCGATTACTTCTTGTTGTAGATTAAAGTCTTAATGCGCTTGAAGTCACCTGCGGAAACAAGAGAAGCTTTACGAAGCTTACGCTTCTGCTTTTGAGACTTGTTACCGAACATATGGCTAGTGTAAGCACGGCTGCGCTTAAGTTTACCTGATCCAGTTTTCTTAAACCGTTTTGAAGCTCCACGGTGAGATTTCATTTTTGGCATGAGTGAGTTCCTCCTTCAAGAATTACTTTTCTGCGATAGGTGCCAAGATTAGGAACATGCTGCGTCCTTCCATTTTTGGTTTGGACTCAACAGTTGCAATATCTTTGCAATCTTCTGCTAGGTGCTCAAGCACCTTTTTACCGATATCAGAGTGTGTAATCATACGTCCGCGGAAACGGATCGATGCTTTCACTTTGTCGCCTTTTTCAAGAAACTTACGTGCATTACGAAGCTTCGTATTGAAGTCGTGTTCTTCAATGTTCGGGCTCAAGCGAACTTCTTTAACGGTAATGATCTTTTGTTTCTTACGCGCTTCTTTCTCTTTCTTCTGCTGCTCATAGCGGAACTTTCCGTAGTCCATAATGCGACAAACAGGAGGTTTCGCGTTTGGAGCAACCATTACAAGATCAAGATTTGCATTACGAGCCATATCTAATGCCTCAGTTTTGGATTTCACACCAATTTGGTTTCCGTCTGCACCAACTAGACGTACTTCCCGAGCACGAATGCCCTCATTGACGTTCATATCTCTACTAATAATCAGCCACCTCCATGGTTATTGTTCGATGATGATCATCTAACATGATGTCATTAAATGGTTTATATCCGGTTCAAAGCATAAAAAAAGCGTCGGCGCATACGGCACCCACACATTACACAATTATAAGAACAGTGTACCTGCAAACTACCAATTACGGCGTCAATCAGGTGAGAAGCGGGCGCTTCTGCTTGCTTTGTTTCCGATATTTAATTACCTAAGACAGTATACCATGCTGACCAAATGTATGTCAAGGTGATAAGATTCGTTCGAAGTGCACTTGATTATCATAACGAATCTTTCCCTTTGTGACAAGTGTTTTTTGTAAATTTCTTTTCTATATTAATAAAAGACCGGCAATTATGCCGGTCTTACATTACTTCTTCTGTTTAATTTCTTCTTCAATTCTAGCTGTGAAATCATTCAATGAAACAGTCTCAGAATCCTGCTGGCTGTAGCGGCGTACGTTAACCGCTTCACCTTCAACCTCTTTATCACCTACTACGAGCATGTAAGGAATTTTCTGCATTTGAGCTTCACGAATTTTGTAACCAATCTTTTCATTGCGTTCGTCAACCTCGACACGAATTCCTGCACGCTGAAGTTTTTTCTGAACGTTCTTCGCATATTCTAAGTGAACTTCTGATACCGGAATAATTTCCGCCTGGATAGGAGAAAGCCAAGTTGGAAATGCTCCTTTGTATTCTTCAATTAAGAATGCTACGAAGCGTTCCATTGTAGAAACAACGCCGCGATGAATAACAACCGGACGATGGTGGTTGCCATCTTCACCAATATAAGATAGATCAAATCGCTCTGGAAGTAGGAAGTCAAGTTGAACAGTCGAAAGAGTTTCCTCTTTCCCTAGAGCTGTTTTCACCTGAACATCCAATTTCGGACCATAAAATGCCGCTTCGCCTTCAGCTTCCACATATTCGACGTTAAGGTCATCCATTGCTTCTTTAAGCATTCTTTGTGCTTTTTCCCACATTTCATCATTGTCGATATACTTTTTCTTATCTGCTGGGTCGCGATAAGAAAGACGGAATGAGTAGTCACTGATGTTAAAGTCTTTATAAACTTCCTGGATAAGCTCGACAACTTCGATAAATTCTTGCTTGATTTGATCAGGACGACAGAAGATGTGAGCGTCGTTTAGCGTCATCGAACGTACGCGCTGAAGACCTGCTAGCGCACCAGACATTTCATATCGATGCATTGTTCCAAGCTCTGCAACGCGGTATGGAAGACTACGATAACTTTTTAGATCGTTTTTATAAATCATCATATGATGCGGGCAATTCATTGGACGAAGAACCAGTTCTTCTGTTTCATCCATTTTCATCGGAGGATACATATCATCCTGATAGTGATCCCAGTGACCACTCGTTTTATATAGATCAACATTTGCAAGATGAGGTGTATATACATGGTTATAACCAAGACGCTCCTCAAGATCTACAATATATCGTTCAATCGTCCGACGAATAGTCGCCCCTCTTGGCAACCAAATCGGAAGTCCCTGTCCTACTTCTTGGGAAATAGTAAATAGCTTAAGTTCTTTACCGAGTTTGCGGTGATCACGTTCTTTGGCTTCTTCTAAAAGATGAAGGTATTCTTCAACTTGAGATTGCTTTGGAAAAGCAGTTCCATAAATGCGTTGAAGCATCTGGTTTTCGCTATCTCCACGCCAATAAGCGCCTGCAATCGAAAGTAATTTAAAGGCTTTAATCTTACTAGTAGAAGGAACGTGTGGTCCACGACAAAGGTCAAAGAATTCACCCTGTTCATAAATTGTCACTTGTTCGTCAGCTGGAATAGCTTCTAATAGCTCTAATTTCAGCTCATCGCCAATCTCTTTAAACATTTTCTCTGCTTCACTGCGGCTTACAACGATACGCTTCACTTCAAGATTTTCATTAATGATTTTCTTCATTTCTTTCTCAATCTTAGGCAGGTCCTCAGGCGTAATAGATACAGGGCAGTCAATATCATAGTAGAAACCACTATCAATAACCGGGCCTACTCCTAGTTTCACATCACTATAAAGGCGCTTAATTGCCTGTGCCATCAGGTGCGCTGTACTATGACGAAGCACTTCAAGACCGTCTTCACTTTCAGGTGTTACAATTTCAATAGAAGCATCCTCTTCAATTTCGCGTCTCAAATCAAAAAGAACACCATTAACTTTTCCTGCAAGAGCCTTTTTCTTTAGGCCCGGGCTGATTGAGCTTGCAATCTCTTCCGTTGTTGTCCCTTTATTAAATTCCTTTACAGAACCGTCAGGAAACGTTATTTTTACCATTTCAGCCATGCTTCTTCACTCCTTTTTTTTGCATATAAAAAACACCCATCCCAAAAGGGACGAGTGTTGATCTCGTGGTTCCACCCTGCTTCCCGCATAAGATAATAACCTATACGGCTCAGACTGCTGTAACGTAGCAGAAACGCCACCCCATTTCCAGGGCAGAGTTCAAAGGTGGTAAGTATGCTCGTCTCGCTAGGAAGTTCGCACCAATCCTTCCCTCTCTGAAAGCTAACAACACATCTCATGTCCTTATCGTAACAATTACGTATATGCGTGTATGTAGGTATTATAAGTAGTGTACATATGAAAATCAAGCTTATTTTAAGGATTGCCTGAAAAAAATAGTTTAGACATACGATACGGAAAAAAACTTAACCTTTCTTCAAAAACATTTCGGATTGTTTGAACGAGCCCCTCATCGGAATCATCCGTGTAAATACAAACTTCTTCTGGAGCAAGCAGCAGAAGGGGAAATAGAATTTCAGAATCTATCTCATCTATGGTTAGCCCAACAGGAAGGTCTTCCAACTTCCCTTCTATACCAGTTAATAGTGACCCATTCATATCAAATAATTGATATGTTTTATCATAAACAAGAACTACTTTTTTCTGAAGAGATTGCCTGGATCGCAATAGAATTCTTAAACCTTCAACGAAGTTTTGATATTCTTGTTCAAGTTTATATTCGTCAATCGCTTCTCCAATCAATTCATTTAGCAAAGCACGATAAGGACCCGTTCGAAATCTTAAAAAAGAATCAAACAAAATAGTTCCACCCTGTTCAATACACGATAATGTTGACTGAAGCAGTACGTCCCTTCGATTAGCATAGCGATGAGCACCTGGATAGTCTTCTTTATCCCCATCTCCAATACTTCGAGCAATGGATGTAATTTCACCAATTTCATCTTTATCTTGATAATAATACGTTGAAGTTAATAGCTGTTCCATCCAACGCTTCTCATAAAAGGTACTCACACAGTTAGCAATGCATTGAGAAATCTGATAACACAGTTTTGTATCATATGGGCCTATCGCAACAGAAAAACTTAACTCTTCTTCATTTACAATGACTGAGTCACCGATTTTAATGAACTTGTTCAATTGATCGAATACAAATTGGAAGTCATCTATATCAGTAAATGTTATCGAAACCAACGCATTCCCTCCTGTCCACTACCTTCTCATTAGAATCTATATGGCAGAATATGCGAAATGATGTATAGAACCACAAAAAAAAAGCCTTCCGTAATGGAAGACTTTAAACTCGTCTATTTTTACCCTCTAAAAATACAGGCGTGGTAAAGTGCTTAATTCGCTCCATAATCCGCTTAGCTTTTGTTTCTTCAATTCCACTTTTATGGGAATAAGCTAAATGATCTTCAAGCAAAGCATAGTCCAGGTTAGATGAATACAGAGTTGGTAACCCCTCAGTCATACGATATTGTAATAAAGCTCCAAGAATATCATCTCGTACCCAACTTGAGATATTTTCCGCTCCAATATCATCAAGTATCAAGAGCGGTGTTTCTTTTAAATAATCAAGCTTTTCATCAATAGATTGATCTTGAATGGCGCTTTTCATTTGACGGAAGAAATCCGGAGTATAAATAAACTGAGAACGAACCCCTTTTTCTTTCGCCAGCTGGTTTGCAATAGCCCCGAGAATAAACGTTTTCCCTACCCCAAAACCTCCATGAATATAAAGCCCTTTAGTGGTTTCACCAGGAACGAAATCTTCTACATATTGAATCGCCGTCCCAATCGCTTCAATTCTAACAGGATCTTCATCATCCAAATCCGCGAAGGTAGCCTGAAGAATTTCTTTCGGAATATAGTAGCTTTGAATCATCTGATTACGCTTTTTGTTCTTATCATCTTCAATTCTTGTTGGACAACGGTTGTAGCGAATATCAATCACCGAACGATTAATAAATAGCTCAGGCTCGTACCCCTCCATCATATTAATGCAGTTCGAGAGACCAGGGCATCCTTCACATCGCTTTGCTTGTGTTGTATATTCATATAGTCTTGCAAGACTTCTATCAATTATTTTGTCATCGACCTCGTCATGCTCTTCAATAAATGCACGAATATCTTCATCGGCCATAATAGCCTTCTTCATCTCTTGGTACTGTTCCTGGAATTTCTTATTGCCTGGCATCTTGTTAAATGATTCCTGGATTGATTCCATTCTTGTTCACCCCGCTTATTTCTTATATTTACTTAGCATCTTTTTAAGCTGATCCTGTTTCTCAGATCGCTCCTCATGAGACATATCCGGTTCTTTTTGATCTGAAATCCATTCAGGCACTTTGTCTTTTCTAGCGGCAGGTTTCCCACGATTGGAAGAGCCTGTCTTTTTCTTGGCCGGTTGCTGAAGCTCTTTAATGGCAAGGTTCATTGCTTCTCTTACTGTCTTTACCCTTGCCCTTGCCCAGTGACTCGCAAACTTTTCTACATAATTCTTCGATAACCTCTTATCCTGCGTTTCTAGAATGAAATCAAGTAAGACATTCATAACACCAGGATTCAGCTTTTGTTCATCCATTATTCGCTCCACAAGCTTCATATCTGCTTCAGAAGGTTTTCCCCCTTCAGCTGCTCGCTGAAGAATATCATATGGCGTCATCTGTTCATATCTCTGCGCCGCTTTCTCTTCTTCTGTCTCAGGTTCTTTCTTATGAAACTCTTGTAAAGAAACAGGTTGACTTCTATATTGGAGAGCAGGCACTTTGCCACGATTTTCAAGCGCGAACCAACTGCTTACTTCCTTTCGCAATAGATCATCAGAAAGTTCGTCATGGTGAATTGCAGCTTGTTCCACAATCCGGCCCATTTCATATGGTTCAATTTTATACACAAAAGCAAGTCGCTCAATCGTTTTCTTAACAGACTCTGTAAACATTTTCTCAGTGACAATCATATCAGAAATGTGCTGCTTCATCATATCGAAGTCGAATTGCGAAGAAGTAAAAACAAGGCCTTTATTTTCATCACGTTTCTCTATCGTTACTTCCTCTTCTACTTCGCTCATACCAGTCATTTCAGACGGGTGAAGAGAATCGTATACTTCATTAAATGATGCAGTCACGTCACTATACTCAGCTAGATCTGCCTTTTCCACTGTGAAGTGCTTTTTTAGATCATTGTATCGATTACGTCCTAATCGATTGAATAAATAAATATTCAGTACGCCATCATTGAAGAAGCGTTCCGGTGTGAGAGGAGCTTGCAATTCATAAGTAAAATGTCTAGGATCTCCACTGTCTTTTACATATGTTTTCAACAGGCCAATTCCTTCTAATTTACGTCTCTCTTCAAGTACTCTCTTCAAATCCCATCTCATCATAAGTAGCAAATTATGATGAGTCATTGTTGTAACAAAATGATTCTGCTGCTCATGAGCACTCCAGAGAGTCATATAAAGACTGTAGGCCGGAGCCCCGATTAAAGGTTGATATAACAATGTTAGTACTCTTCGATCATACTCGTGCAAAAGTCCGGATGCTTCAATCTGAAGCGTATCAACAGGAAGAAGTTCTTTCCAATGCATATGCTTCACCTTTGTATTCCTCATAATTTTTGAAACCGTACAAAAAAAGAGCTTACGCGAAGCTCCCCCTTTGTTATTCTGCTCTGTTAATTAATTCTTTTAATTCGCGGATAAAAACATTAATATCTTTAAACTGACGATAGACAGAAGCAAATCGAACATAAGCAACTTCATCAACTTTTGCCAGCTGATCCATAACAAGCTCTCCCACAGCATCACTACTGATCTCGGAAGCTCCCTGATTACGAAGATCACGTTCGATTTCATTAACAATTGTTTCTAGAGTTTCAAGTGGAACAGGCCTTTTTTCACAGGCTTTAATTAAACCTCTAAGAATTTTATCCCTGCTAAACTCTTCTCTAGTTCCTTCTTTTTTCACTACTATAAGCGGTATTTCTTCAACTGTTTCAAATGTCGTAAATCGATACGTACACGATTCACACTCACGGCGCCTACGAATCGAACGGCCCTCGTGAACCGGCCGAGAATCAAGCACCCTTGTACCATTGTGATTGCAGTTGGGACAACGCATAAGATCATCTCCACTAAACGAACAAGATTTCTACTACTATTTTAGCATAAAATGTGTCAAGACACACCTACCCTTAAAACTGCTCAGAAATCCCTGTTCCGATTAACGTAAGTTTCTTTTTTAAATCATTATAAATGGTTTCAATCACTTTCTTACTGTATCCAAAATCAACCGGAAGAGGCGTCTCTGTTGAAACAGAGAAATCGACTGCAGTTCTATAAGCACGAACCGTGACAACTGTTACAACAATAAGAGCCTTTTTAGGACCTTTCACTTGAAAAACAAATTCTCCACGCTCCGGAGAATTCGTAACGATTTCACCTTTATAGTGCTGTTGAAGGACGGCTTTTGCTTCTGTAAAAGCCTGTTCCTTTGTCGCTTTAAAATAATGGGTTTTAAGTGCATCATTCGGATGTCTTTCCCCAGTTTCAGAACGGTTGCTAAAAAATTCTTTTATTCCCACCCCAGGTCCTCCTCTATTTTTTTTAAGAATAGCAATAAATGACTGATAAATCAATCACAATGAAAGGAATAGGACCGTTAGGAAAAGCGAGATGTCTTCTTAGTGAATATAAAAAAAGAGTGCACTGAGCACCCTTTTCAATCATTGTATTATTATGAAGTAAACGCTGACTGTTCTTCTCTAACTTTAGGTTTGACCGGACCCATGCCTCGAGGAAGTTCAATGTTTTCTCGTGAATCTGCACCTAGAGCATCAGCAATATAGTTAGCCGCAACGTTAGGATCAAGATCTCCACAAGTATATACATCAATACTTGCATAACCATGTTCAGGAAAACTGTGAATCGTTAAGTGTGATTCAGAAATAATAACAACACCACTAACGCCTTGTGGAGCGAATTTATGAAATGCAACTTCACGAACCTCAGCACCAGACTTAAGAGCAGCTTCAACAAACGTTTCTTCAATAAATTTCATGTTGTTTAATTTTTCAATGTCACAGCCCCATAGTTCAGCAATGACGTGACGACCCATTGTATCCATAGCAAAATTCCCCCTTTAAATTTACTCATGCATTGATTAGCATGCGGTATCGAAAATCCACCACGGGGGAAAGTTAGTCCGATGAGGTCCTAACCCTTTAAGTAGTTTTCAATGCCAAATTGCTATAAAAGAAGTTCACGAAAAATAGTATAAGGCTTTTAAAATAGATTTGCAAGAATAAATTAGAGAACCTTTTTGTTAATTCGTCTTTATAGAGCATTAAAGCTCCTTAAACTCTCATATGACTAATTTTATCCTATTAGCTTTAGTATGAATCAATCATTCAAATATATTTGGTTTATCGTTAACTGCTCCGTTAACTAAGATGTGCATTCCGCGATTACTATCATTTCTTTTTTTTACATACCGACTATATTAACGAGCCTTGTTGATTTTTGTAGTATTTACGCGCTGGGTCAACCCATTGATTCGAACAATAATCGAGATATCAATAACACAAGCTTATAAAAAAGAAGCGGTGAGATACCGCTTCTTCTCCCTCTTTCTATACGATTGCTTTCAATCTCTCGGGTATTCTTTCTCCCACATACTTCGCCATATCAACAACTCGGCATGAGTAACCCCATTCATTATCGTACCAGGCAAGAACCTTTACTTTCTTATTCTCAACGACCATTGTAGAAAGTCCATCGACAATCGATGAATGATCATTTCCGTTGTAATCAATGGAAACGAGAGGTTCATCAGAGTAGCCAAGAATTCCTCGAAGCGGTCCCTCGGAAGCAGCCTTTAAAGCATCATTAACCTGATCAATTGTCACATCCTTCTCAAGATCTACTACAAGATCTACAAGTGAGACATTTGGTGTAGGTACACGAAGTGACATGCCGTTAAGTTTCCCCTCAAGGTGTGGTAAAACTTTAGAAATTGCTTTTGCCGCTCCTGTCGAAGTCGGTATGATTGACTGACCACAAGCGCGAGCTCTTCTCAAATCTTTATGTGGATTGTCGATATTTTTTTGGTCATTCGTATACGCATGCACAGTTGTCATCATTCCCGAGACAACACCAAAGGATTTATCAAGCACCTGTACTACAGGAGCAAGACAGTTGGTTGTACAAGAAGCGTTTGAAAGAACGTGATGTTCCTCATTCTTGTATTCGCTTTCATTTATGCCCATAACAATTGTAAGATCTTCATTTTTACCAGGAGCTGTTATGATTACCTTGGTAGCACCCGCATCAATATGATAAGCTGCTTCTTCTCTTGTACGGAATTTACCAGTGGCTTCAATCACAATATCGATCCCCATATCCTTCCAAGGAAGACTTTTCGGATCACGGTTGTTTAAAACAACAACTTTTTTACCATTAATTTTTATCCCGTTTTCAACAGGGACTACTTCTCCATCAAATGTACCGTGAATGCTATCATATTTAATTAAATGGCTGAGCGTTTCCGGCGGATAGCTAGCGTTAATTGCCACAACTTCTAAACTATCTTCCATAATTGCCTTTCTAAATACCATACGCCCAATTCTTCCAAAGCCATTAATCGCTACTCTTGATTTCATCCAGCGTTCCTCCTGCCATATATGTGTTATACTTATTTCCCCTATCACAAAATTAGTATAACATATAATATGCAATTGAAAAGATTAATTTACACTATTTTTGTAAATCGTCATATATCTGAGCAACCGTCTAAATAAATGCAAAAAAACACGCCAGAAAAGGCGTATTTTTTTAAATAATTTTCCATTTAGTTAGAATGTTCCTAAGCTGCTTATCTGTTTCTTCACGTGTTCCCATATTATCAATCACTTCATCAGCAAGCTTTTTCTTCTGTTCGATAGGCAATTGAGAGTGTATGCGATCGGTTGCCTCTTCTTCTGTACTACCGTCTCGCTCCACTAATCGTTTCAACTGAACGTCAGCATTAACATAGACAAGAAGTGTTTGATCTACCATATGAGTCAGTTTACTTTCAAATAACAGCGGAATATCGAATACTACGTGAGCGTTTCCTTGTTCTTTATAAGCTGCAGCTTCGTCAAGCATTCCTTTTCGAATAGCAGGATGAAGAACACGATTTAATTGCTTACGCTTGTCATCGTCCTTAAAGATAACAGAGCCAAGCTTCTTCCGATCAAGCCCACCATTATCATCCTTCATTTCCTCTCCAAACAAACGAAAAATCTCTTCTAGAGCTGGCTCACCAGGTTCAACCACTTTTCTTGCCATCACATCTGCATCAATTATTGGTATGTTATATCGGCGAATCATTTCTGCCACAGTACTTTTTCCACTAGCAATTCCACCGGTAAGTCCTATATCCATCGTATCTTCTCCTTTCCTACATTCTCATAAAGCCCAGAATGATGAGTAAACACCCTGGTAAAAAAGAAAGTTTATCCATCCATTTAATATTTGAAGTGAAGTTACCAAACTTAAGACCTAAAAGCAGGAATAACGAACTCATACATGCGATTAAAAGAGAAGTTTCAATTGGTGGAAACCCAACCATTGACGCACCAATCCCTGCTCCAAAGGCATCAAGCGACAATGCTGCACCGAGCATGATAGCTTCAATACCTGTAATCGTACCGGAGTCATCAAAATCGGCTGTTGTCGGCTTTCTTAATATACTGATGACCACTCCAAGCGAGCGAATTTCATAATGAAGAAGGATTCGCTCTGAAACAGTTTTTTCTGCTTCTTTATTGTTACGAAACATTTGATACAGCACCCAGCCACCAAGCGCAATAAGGATGCCGCCTCCAATACGCTGGGCTAATATATCTGATATCCATAATTGTAAAAGTGACCCAAACCCCATAGCGACCAACATGGAGACCGCCGAAAAGATTGAAATAATGAGAATTGACTTAAAAGGAATCCTCATTCTTCGTAAGCCATAAGTTAAGCCGACCCCAAATCCATCTACACTTACTGCAAGTGCTAAGAAACAAAGAGAAACCCAGTACATAGGCGAGCTCCTTCCATACTAAAATCTTAAATAGTATATGAAAGCAGCCCATCCAACGCTACGAATCACTCATTTATCTGACAGGCGGGACAAAATGTCGTACCGCGCCCACCGACTACGATTTTGGAAAGTTCTCCATTGCACCTCTTACACTCTTGACCTGCTCTACCATAGACAAATAAACTGTCCTGATAAGTTCCAACTTTTCCCTGACTATTTACATAGGAACGTATTGTACTTCCACCTTTGTTTACAGCATCTTTTAACGTATTCACAATCTCAGCATGAAGCTCTTCAATTTCGTTTTCTTTTAACGTTGAAGCCACTCGCTCAGGATGAATACCAGCTTTAAACAATGCCTCATCCACATAAATATTTCCTAATCCCACAACGATTGTTTGATCTAATAATACCGTTTTTACTTTCCTAGAAGTCTTTTTAAACCCCTGTTGTAAAACTTCTGGGGTAAACTGATCAGAAAATGGTTCATAACCTAGCTGAGCAAGCGGCAACTCATTTTCTTCTATTCCAATCGGAAACAAGTGCATCGTGCCAAATTTACGTACATCATGGTATCGAAGTTCTGTCCCATCATCAAAAGTGAAGAATACGTGAGTATGATGATCAAACTCTTCTTCTATAGATGTTAACTTATATTTCCCTTCCATTCGAAGATGCGAAACAATCACATCATCCTCGAGTATAAGTTTTAGAAACTTCCCTCTTCTTCTTACACCCTTAAATGTCTGTCCAATCACCTTCATTTTAAATGCTTCGACATCATCAGGTTTCTTGATGATTTTTGGCCATTTTACTATTACATTTGTAATCCGTTTCCCTACGATTAATTCTTCGAGCGTGCGTTTAACTGTTTCTACTTCTGGTAATTCAGGCATTATTCCCTCTCCTTTGATGCCTACTTCGCATCATACCAGGTGGAGCCATATTCATAATCAACTTTCAGCGGTACATCCAGTTTGATTGCAGATTCCATCACTTCAGGTACGATGCGTTTTAACGTTTCAATTTCTTCTTCTGGTGCCTCAAAAATTAATTCATCGTGTACTTGAAGTAGCATACGCGTTTTTAGATTTTCTTCTTTTAATCGCGTATCCATTTGAACCATTGCAAGCTTAATAATATCAGCAGCCGTTCCTTGAATCGGTGTGTTCATTGCCGTTCTTTCAGCAAACCCTCTTTGATTAAAGTTCCTTGAGTTAATTTCGGGCAGATATCTTCTTCGCTGGAGCATTGTTGATACATACCCATCTTCTTTCGCCTTAACAACTACATCTTCCATGTAATTTTTTACCCCTGGGAAACTCTCTAAGTACCGATCGATGAATTCGCCAGCTTCCTTTCTCGAAACGTCAATACTTTGAGAAAGACCATAATCACTAATACCATAAACAATTCCGAAATTAACAGCTTTCGCGTGTCTTCTCATATTCGACGTAACGTCATCCTTGTTAACGTTGAACACATTCATCGCTGTTTTCGTATGAATATCCTCATCCTGTTGGAAAGCTTCGATTAAGTTTTGATCCTGAGCGATGTGTGCAAGGACTCTTAGTTCAATTTGCGAATAGTCTGCCGCAAACATAACCCAGTTTTCATTAGATGGAATGAAAGCTTTTCTAATCTTACGGCCTTCTTCTAAACGAATCGGAATGTTCTGTAAGTTAGGGTCTGTAGAGCTAAGTCGACCTGTTTGCGTGAGAGCCTGGTTAAACCTTGTATGAATTTTCCCAGTATCAGAATAGATCACTTTTAGTAATCCTTCTACATATGTTGAATTCAACTTCCCTAATTGACGGTAAAGAAGAATTTCTGGAATAACATCGTGTTTACTTTCAAGCTTTTCGAGTACATCAGCTGAAGTTGAATATCCAGTTTTTGTTTTCTTAATCACCGGAAGCTCTAGCTTATCAAATAGAACCTCACCGAGTTGCTTAGGCGAATTGATGTTAAACTCTGTACCTGCAAGTTCAAAAATCCTTGCTTCGATTTTGCTTAATTTCTCATTTAACTCTGCACCCATTTTCTCAAGGAATTTCGTATCAACGGATACACCTTTTGTTTCCATTTCACCAAGAACAAGGGTTAACGGCATTTCAAGATCGTGAAATAGCTCATATTGTTCATTCTTTTTTAACTGTTCTTCAAGTGTCTCTTTTAATTGGAAAACAGCGAAAGCTTTTCGAACAAGGTGGTCTGCAAGCTCGTCTTGTTCTGGAAGTTTGCGTTTTGCCCCTTTACCATAAACCGATTCATCAGAGGAAACGATTGAAAAGCCTTCTCGACGAGAAATAGCAGATATATCATGCGTTGACTCAGAGGGATTCAGTAAATAAGAAGCAATTACTAAATCAAACGTAATGCCTTCTAGCGCAATCCCTTTCCACCCTAGAGCAACAACTGCTCGCTTCGCATCAAACACCCACTTCTTCTGAGATCGATCTTCAAGGAAGTTTTTTAATAGCTTAGAAGACATTGCGACTTCGGTTGGTATGAAATAATTCCCATTTTCATTTACAATAGAAATACCTTGTATTTCCGCATTGTGATAATTTTCTTCCATTACCTCAACGATCATGGCAGAAGGACTGATTAAATGATGCTCTTCAATTTCTTTAACCAAATCAAAAGACAATTCATCTATTTCTTGTTCCTCATTTTGCTCTCCACCAATTCGACTAAGAAGGTTTTTAAAGCCGAGCTCATTAAATAATGAAACTACAGCATCATGTTCATATCCTCTATATGACAGATCATTTATTCCAAGCTCAAGAGGCGTCTCCTTAAATATTGTTACGAGTTCCTTACTCATCATGGCCTGATCACGGTTCTCTTCAAGTTTTTCCTTAAGCTTTTTGCCCGACACTTTATCAAGCGACTCATAAACCGCATCAACTGTGCCAAACTGCTTCAATAATTTAAGAGCCGTTTTTTCTCCAACCCCTGGTACCCCAGGGATATTATCCGAGTTATCACCCATTAGCGCCTTCATATCGATAATTTGATCTGGAGAAAGTCCATATTTTTCATTAAGAAATGCAGGGTCATATGTATCAATATCTGTAATCCCTTTACGAGTTAAAGCAACATGAACGTTATCTGAAACTAGCTGAAGAAGATCCTTATCACCGGAGTATATTTTAACTTCCCAATCTTCCTTACTCGCAATGGTTGATACCGTTCCAATAATGTCATCTGCTTCATAGTTCTTAATTTCATATCTCTTAATATTAAAGGCATCTAGCACCTCACGAATGACAGGAAACTGTTCACTCAATTCAGAAGGAGTCTTTTGTCTACCACCTTTGTATTCTGTATATGTCTTATGACGGAACGTGGTTTTTCCTGCATCAAACGCTACGAGCATATGAGTTGGTGATTCATTTTCAATAATCTTCAGCAACATCGTTGTAAAACCTAACACCGCATTCGTATATACACCCTTATCATTGTTTAGCAATGGCAATGCGAAAAATGCACGATAAGCAATACTATTTCCATCAATTAATACTAATTTGTTTTTCAATCGAAATCCTCCCGTTTCATTCATATAGACGTTTTATTATCGCTAAAATTATAAAAAGCGACGCCTGCTCCTTTCATTTTACCACGATGGCAAAAAGAAAGAAAAACAAGCGCCAATAAACAAAAAAAGCATAAGAAAATTACGACTTAACATATTCAATAAAGTTTTGATTTTGTATAGAAAGCATTCCATAATATGAGCTAAAAAAAAGAGACGAGTTATACTCGTCTCAAAAATATGCTCTCGTCATGATGAAGGGGTCAATTGTTACTTTACAGAAATAGTTTAAAGGACATATAAATAGAGTGTAAAGAAATCGTAAAGTTTAGAAATGTCTCTCTTTGTTAAGTGTAATCACGAATGTTGTCCCGTCTCCAAGTTCGCTCTTCACATCAATACGACCATGATGTGCTTCAACAAGGTGTTTCACTATAGCAAGCCCAAGACCCGTTCCGCCTGAATTTCTACTTCTAGCCCTGTCCACTCGATAGAAACGTTCAAATATCCTAGGAAGTTCTTCTTTACGAATGCCAATTCCGTTATCCGAAATAATGAACTGAACAATGTCACTTGACTCTTTAACAGAAATCGTAACTTTGCCTTCTTCCGGTGTATACGTAATGCTATTGGCAATTAAATTCAGAAACACTTGTTTTAAACGATTTGTATCTCCTTTAATATGAAGATTCCCCTCATATTGGACATTCACTTCAATGCCCTTTTTTTCTGCTTTGCTTTGAGTCATTAACAAACAATCATCAATAACCTCTTTTAAGTCCACAACTTGCCAGTTTAATGAGAAATGCTTTTGTTCCATTTTAGATAAATCGAGAAGATCCTGAATTAAACTTTGAAGTCGATCACTCTCATTTAGAATAATGGTAAGAAAACGAGTTCTAAAAGCTTTATTTTCCATAGCGCCATCTAATAATGTTTCAGCAAACCCTTTGAGCGAAGTCACCGGCGTTTTCAATTCATGAGAAACGTTTGCTACGAAGTCTTTGCGCATTTGTTCGAGCTTCTTCAATTCTGTAATATCGTGAAAAACAAGGACAACACCCTTCAGCTTATTGTCCTGATCAAGAATTGGTGCACCAGACACATCAAAATGCCTTATTTCAATTCCCACTTCTAACTCAACCTGCTTACGCACTGTTTGTTCTACAAGAAGTGTCTCCTCAACAATACGAATAATATCTCGATAAGGAATAGCCTCATAATAAAGCAAGTCCATATAATCATTTACTTGGATTTGAAAGGTATCTTTATAAAAGCGGTTCACTAAATTAATATGACCTTTTGAATCAATAAGAATTAAGCCGCTATCCATGTTTTCAATGAGTGTCATTAAACGATTTTGCTGAATTTCATAAGATGTCGTCATGGTTTGCAAATTTCTAGCAAGTATATTTAAAGCATGACTAAGTTGTCCTGTCTCGTCTAGTTTATACTCATATGTTCTTGCCTTGAAATTTCCAGAAGCTAGTTCATTCGCAACCTTTAATGCTCCCTCCAGGGGCTTCGTTAGCTGATTGGAGATACGAAGACTAATATATATAATGATAAAAAAAGCAGCTGCAAAAGAAAAAATCAATATCAGCCACATATTCGATAGAGCTTCCTGACTAGCACTCTCGAATAGAATTCCTTCAAATAAATTGCCAAGGAAAACGATCATCATAGAAAATACGATAAAGAGGATAACAAATTGAGCATTAAGAAAGCGTGAACGAAATCTTTTCATTAAATTGAGGGCTCCTCTAACTTATACCCAAGACCCCTGATTGTTTTAATGTATTCAGGTTTGCGCGTATTCTGTTCGATCTTTTCACGTAAGTGACTAACATGCACATCAACAATTCTCGTATCTCCAACAAAATCATAATTCCATACAGCGCTTAACAGCTGCTCTCTTGTAAGTACACGTCCTTTATGACGTAAAAGATAAACGAGTAACTCAAATTCTTTCGGGGTTACCTCCATAATTTCTTCTTGGAAGAATGCTTCATAATTATTGGGGTATACTTCCAATTCTCCAACTTGGATTTTTTCGGATTCTTCCATTTGGCTAGAAGCCTTTGATTCCTCAAGTTGCTTCACTCGTCTGAGAATAGCTTTGATTCTGGCCACTACTTCCCTTGGACTAAATGGCTTCGTCATATAATCATCAGCACCTAGTTCAAGACCAAGCACTTTATCAAATTCATCATCCTTTGCAGTTAACATCAGCACAGGTGTGTGAATATGACGTTGTCTCAATTCTTTACATACTTCTAATCCATCCATTTCAGGTAGCATGAGATCAAGGATAATGCAATTCGGCTTTTCCTCAATCACGACTTCTAATGCTTCAGCACCGTTTTCAGCAGTGACGACTTCGTATCCTGCCTGTTCAAGATTAAATTGAAGCAATGTTAAAATTGATATTTCATCATCAACAACTAGTATTTTTTGAGCCATTGTCAAATCCCCCTAACGAATTTCCCCATTCATCAATACCGATTCTTATACCAGGCGGTTTTCTTTATTTTAGCCTGAATACCTTCATCATACTATTTTTTTCACAAAGGCAAAAGAAAAACTTAAGCTATCCACGATATTAACCGTTTTCCATACGTATGAAATTTCGATACAAAAAAAGAGCCCAAAATGGGCTCTAAAAATTATCAAATGAAGTTGACTTTGTTAATGGTTTAGCAGGATATGGAGGGCTGACAGTGAAAGTTCCGTCTAAAATGGAATCCTCCGATTCGTTTACACCCTTAACAGCTATGACGACTTCATGTGCTTCTTTAGACACGTTTGTGACTTCAAACTTGAAGTGAAGCGTCTCATAATGATGCACAGGGTTTTCATATATCACTTCATGTTTCTTAAGACTACTTCCGGGTCCTGGCAAATATTTAGAAATAGCACCTGTTACGATAGCAAGGAGCATAATTTGCGGAACAATCGGCTTTTTAAAAGGCGTCATGGAGGCATAATCATGCTGAATGAATAGAGGATTGTTATCATTGGAAATTCCAAGGTAGAGAAGAAGATCTCGATCCTCTATCTTTTCTGATACCTCAAGCTTTTCACCAACAGAGATCTCTTCAATCATTCGCCCAATTTTTCGTTTTTTTCCTAAAAGCATAGCTCCCCCCCCTTTATATAAGAAAGCGCTTTCCTGTAATATTGTAAAAGAGATCCGGTTAACACCGGATCTACTTTATTGGCTTTATTAACCTAATACCGTCATAACTTTACGAACAGATTCAGCTGATTTATCCAGCTCTTTCTTTTCTTCGTCAGTTAAATCTAATTCGATGATGTCTTCAATCCCACCACCGCCAAGTATTGTTGGCACACCAAGGTATAGACCATCATAGCCATATTCACCCTCAAGATAAGCGATTGTAGGAAGCACACGGCGTTGATCTTTTAAAATGGCTTCAACCATCTCAACAAGAGATGCAGCAGGAGCATAATAAGCACTACCATTTCCAAGCAGGCTCACAATTTCCCCGCCACCTTTACGTGTACGTTCTACAATTTCATTAAGTCGGTCTTCAGAAATAAGGCTTTGAAGAGGGATGCCTCCAGCAAATGAATAGCGAACAAGTGGTACCATATCATCACCATGACCACCAAGTACGAAACCGGTAATATCTTTCACAGAAAGATTTAATTCTTCAGCAATAAATGAGCGGAATCGTGCAGAATCAAGAATGCCTGATTGCCCAATGACACGGTTTTTAGGGAGACCTGACTCCTTAAATACCGTATACGTCATGGCATCTACAGGATTTGTTAGAACAATTATTGTCGTTTCAGGAGAATATTTTACGATTTCTTGAGTAACGCTCTTCATGATTTTGGCATTAGTATTCACAAGATCATCGCGACTCATCCCTGGTTTCCTTGCAATTCCAGCAGTGATAACGACAATATCTGAATCAGCTGTATCTTCATAGCTTGAAGTCCCTGTGATTTTAGAGTCAAATCCTTGAACTGGGCTTGCTTCAAACATATCAAGAGCTTTTCCTTTTGTCGGACCTTCTTGATTCGGGATATCTACAAGTACTACATCAGCAAGTTCTTTTTGAGCTAGTAGAAAAGCCGTCGTTGCACCTGTAAATCCTGCACCAATTACGGAAACTTTCTTACGTTTCATTGTCATTTAATAGCCACTCCTTTAATCCAGTTCAAAATTGGTGGTCTGTTGAATTAGTCCATATTGTTGATTAGTTCATCACCAAATTCAGATGTTTTCACTTCTGTTGCGCCGTCCATTAGTCGCGCAAAGTCATATGTTACAACTTTATTCGCAATTGATTTTTCCATGGAATCAAGAACTAGCTTAGCTGCTTCATTCCATCCAATGTGCTCAAGCATAAGAACGCCTGACAGAATAACAGATGATGGATTCACTTTATCAAGACCAGCATATTTTGGAGCTGTACCATGCGTTGCTTCAAAAATAGCATGACCAGTTTCATAGTTGATATTGGCTCCTGGAGCAATACCAATTCCACCAACTTGCGCTGCAAGAGCATCCGATACATAATCACCGTTAAGGTTCATTGTAGCGACAACGTCGAACTCAGCTGGACGAGTAAGAATTTGTTGCAAGAAAATGTCCGCAATCGCATCTTTCACGATGAGTTTGCCTTCACCTTCTGCTTTAGATTGAGCTTCGTTCGCAGCATCTTTACCTTTTTCTTCAACGATACGATCGTATTCAGCCCAAGTAAAGACTTTATCTCCAAATTCTTGTTCAGCCACTTCATAGCCCCAGTTTTTAAATGCGCCTTCTGTGAACTTCATGATGTTCCCTTTATGAACAAGCGTTACATTTCTACGACCTTCATCAAGAGCGTATTGAATCGCTGCGCGAACAAGACGCTTCGTTCCTTCTTCAGAAACTGGCTTAATACCAATACCTGAAGTTTCAGGGAAACGAATGTTTTTTGCACCCATTTCATCTTGAAGGAATGAAATCACTTTTTTCACTTCATCTGATCCTTTTTGGAACTCGATTCCAGCATAGATATCTTCTGTATTTTCTCGGAAAATAACCATATCTGTATCTTCAGGGCGTTTTACTGGAGAAGGAACTCCTTTAAAATAACGAACTGGACGAAGGCAAGTAAATAAATCAAGCTCTTGACGAAGTGCAACGTTAAGAGAACGAATGCCTCCTCCTACAGGTGTTGTAAGTGGCCCTTTAATTGCAATTATGTATTCACGAATTGCATCAAGAGTAGCTGCTGGTAGCCATTCACCTGTTTTATCGTAGGCTTTTTGACCTGCATATACTTCTTTCCATACAATTTTCTTCTTTCCTCCGTAAGCTTTGTCTACGGCACCTTCGATAACTTTAGAGGCAGCTGCCCAAATATCGGGACCAGTCCCATCTCCTTCAATATACGGAATAATTGCGTGATCTGGAACATTTAGTACACCATTATTTACGGTAATCTTCTCTCCATTTGCCATTCTGTATTCCTCCTATTGAAATAACTTTTATGTTAGCTAAGCAGGGAAGAAATGATCCTCCCTGAGTTTTCTTCTATCTGTCTTCTACTTTTACATATGTCTGATTCGTTGAACCAATATATTCTGCACGCGGACGAATGAGGCGATTGTTACTATATTGCTCTAGGATATGAGCAATCCAACCAGAAACTCTACTCACTGCAAAAAGTGGCGTGAACAGGTCATGATCAATGCCAAGACTATGGTAAACAGAAGCTGAATAGAAGTCTACGTTAGGTGGAAGACCTTTCTCACTTGTAACGATTTCTTCCATCTTCGTTGACATCTCATACCATTTTGTTTCACCTGTAAGGTCAGTTAACTGACGTGACATCTCTCGTAAATGCTTCGCACGCGGGTCACCTGTCTTGTAAACGCGATGTCCAAAGCCCATGATCTTTTCTTTGTTATCAAATGCATTTTGCAAATAAGGTTCGACATTATCAACGCTGCCGATTTCACTTAACATAGCCATCACGCGTTCATTTGCCCCACCGTGAAGAGGTCCCTTAAGAGCACCAATCGCTGCAGTGACACCTGAATACATATCAGATAAAGTAGCTACACATACGCGAGCGGTAAAAGTGGAAGCGTTCAGTTCATGGTCTGCATGAAGGACTAGGGCTTTATTGATAGCTGTCACAGCCACATCTTCCGGAAGCTCACCAGTTAATGTGTATAAAAAGTTAGCTGCAAAGCTTAGATCTTTCTTAGGTTCTACTGGATCTTTTCCTTCACGAACCCGGGAAAAAGCGGTTACAACAGTAGGTATTTTAGCTTGAAGACGAATCGCCTTACGATAATTCGCTTCTTCACTCATATCATCTGCTTCTTCGTCATATAAAGCAAGTGTAGAAACAGCAGTACGAAGAGCTGCCATCGGATGTACTTTATCACTTGGATAAGACTTCATTTGAGCAACGATTTCTTCAGGAATAGCTGCATTTTTGGCAAAATCAGCTGTAAATTCCTCAAGTTCTGTCTTATTTGGAAGTTTATCATTCCATAAAAGATAAATTACTTCTTCAAAACTAGCATTCTCAGCGAGGTCATCGATGTTATATCCTCTGTATGTTAAGACATCATTAACGATAGAACTAATCGATGATGTTGTTGCAACTACGCCTTCTAATCCGCGTGTAGTCGTCATACGTCTCCCTCTCCTTTTCCATATTATTGGCTCTGTTATTTTCTAAAAATTCTGCTTTGATAACGCTTTTAAAACGCTCCAAAAAAAATAAGAACCTATGTACAAGTTGGTGCGTCAGTTCTCATTATAAACAATTCTCTGATATTTGTGAATGAATATGCATAATTTCATCAATTCCTTTTTTTCTCATATGCCGAAAATCTGAATTGATAATCAAAGAAATAATGCACAAGCACCCCTTCCTGAACAGTCGTTCAGTTAAAAAATTCGACAATTTTCATAGCCATGTAGGCAATTCCAGCTCCTATTAATGGGCCTACAGCAATCCCTTGAAAAACGGCAACTGCAAGAATAGTACCAAATACAAGTGCTGTCGTAATATGCGGATCATTCTGAAGTAAGACGATGCCTTTTGAAGCTATGATGGCTACAAACACTCCTGCCCCCATCGCAATCCAGGCATAGGAAGATTTTACAGCTTCTCCAAGTTGCTTAAACCCTATTTCACCACTAGCAATTGGAACGAGTACGGCAATGGTTATAATCGTTACGCCCCATGAAATGCCTTTGGATTGAAATATCGGAAACACTTTATCACCTAATCCCACTGCTTTGATTAGTAATAAAACGACTACCGCAATGATCAGTGAGCTATTCTTCGCTACAAGTGCGATCCCAAGTAAGATAAGCAAAAAGATGGTAGGCTGTGAAATAATTGTCATATAACTCCCTCTTTCACACTAACAGAACTCTTATAGTATAACAAATTTTATGAATTTAAGCACGGATCATCTCAATCCCAATTGATTGTCACGAAGCAACCGGTGTAAAATATAGGAAAGACATAAGGGGGATTCAAATGAATTGGAAGTACATACATAGAATCTTACGCTTTCTACTTGTCATTCTTCTTATTATTGTTTCTCTGATCTCCTTTTATTATATCTGGCATCTTGCTTATCCATTTGTCATCGCTCTGCTGCTCGCTTTTCTAATTAACCCTCTCGTAGATTTATTAGAAAACCGAGCGAAAATACCGAGACCGCTCGCTGTAGCCCTATCAATTCTATTCCTTATAGGAGTCCTTGCAGCCTTTATTGCTCTGCTAGTAAATGAAGTTGTACAAGGCGTTGTATATATCGCAAATGTATTACCAGGAAATTTTCAGGAAATTGTCTTATTCATAGAAGATCTTTTCGTGTCTCACGTCATGCCACTTTATTATCAGCTTGAAGAATTATTTAAGGATTTGAACAAAGATCAACAAACCACTGTACTCGATAATATCCAATCCATTGGAACAACCATTACAACTACCCTTACGAATATACTTCAATCTCTTGTTGAAGGAATCCGCTCGTTTATCGTCAGCTTACCTACGATCCTAACAGTTCTTGTCTTTTCTATGCTTGCCACTTTCTTTATTAGTAAAGACTGGTATAAGTTCATAAATTGGATGAAATTAAAAGTAAGAACTGATATCCAAGAAAGTATTAGCACCGTTTATATTGACTTAAGACGCGCTCTATTTGGCTTTCTGAAAGCACAGCTTACCCTTATTTCAATGACAGCGATCATTGTTTTAGTTGGTCTTTTTATTTTACGGGTAGATTATGCGATTACCATAGCGATTATCATTGGGCTTGTCGATTTACTACCATACCTTGGTACAGGCGCAATTTTCGTGCCATGGATGATTTATTCCTTTTTAATCGGAAACTACGGATTGACCATAGGACTTTCTATTCTTTATGGAGTTGTCGTGATTCAACGTCAAGTCATGGAGCCTAAAGTGCTATCATCGAATATTGGACTCGATCCTCTCGCAACATTGATTGCTCTCTTTGTAGGCTTCCAACTATTTGGGTTCATTGGTCTAATCATCGGCCCAGTACTTCTCGTTGTACTAAAAACTCTTTATCATGCAAATGTTTTCAAGGACATTTGGGGTTTTATCAAAGGAGCATGAGTCTAATTACGCTGTTAACTTTAGTGGTTCGTACAGGCGTCGCTAGAAACCAATTGGATGAATCACTAATAGAAAAATCAGTCTGAGCGACTATATCAAATCTCCTTTAATAATGGAGCAAAAAAAAAGCATGGGAGCAACGTCTCATTTGGACGTTGTTCCCATGCTACAGCCGAAAGCTTGTCGCTATCTAGTAGTTATTATTTTTGTATCTCAGTAGCGTCATAAACTTTAACTTCTAAAGGTGCAACTAGATATTCTGGTGCTTTACCTACAAAAGCTTGAAAATGAGCACTTTGGTTATGCGCTTCGACTGCAGCCATATCTTCATAAGCTTCAATCATTTTATAAGTGTTCTCTTTTTCAACTTCTTTTGAAAGTGTATAAGAAATGTTACCTTCTTCATTTCTAGCCGCTTCAATCAAAGTTGTCACTTCTTTAAGAAATTCTTCTTCTTTAGCCGGGTTAATTTGTAATCCTGCGTGAATAATAATCATTGTTCATTTCCTCTTTTCAATTTTTATTTTTATTTTTTTATTTCCACTCTGCAATCGATTCAACAGGTAAGCGTACAGATTTGTAGCCTTCATTTGCTGCTTTACCAATTGAAAGCAACATAACTGGGTAGTAACGCTCTTTATCCATACCGTAAGCTTCAGCGATTTGAGCTTTCTCATATCCTCCAATTGGATTGGTGTCATAACCGTGTGCACGTGCAGCAAGCATTAACTGCATGGATACCAAACCACCATCAATGAGGTTCATTTCTCTAAACTGCTCTGTTGACATTCCTTCTAACAACCCTTTAATCGCTGGAAGCTGCTGATCTCTAACTTCTGCAGGCATATACCCTTTTTGTACAGCAGTGTCATAAATTTCATCAGCATAGTCCAAGCTGTTCATATCAACAAAAACGGCAATCATTGCTGAAGAAGTTTCAACTTGAGACTGGTTGAATTTAGCAAGTGGTGCTAATGTCGCCTTTCCTTCTTCGCTATCAATAACGACAAAACGCCATGGTTGAAGGTTCACTGAAGAGGGTGCGAGTGTTGCTTCAGTTAGTATTTCAGTCATCTCTTCTTTACTTATTTTCACGGATGGATCATAATGGCGGATTGAGCGGCGCCCTGTAATAATTTCGTTAAAGTCATTTATTTTCGTTGCATTCATCGTTAATTCTCCTTAGTACTTTTCTAGTTAGTATTGAATTTCTTTAATGTTACTTTGAATACGGTTAAGCATATTCGATAATTCTGATTGTTCCTGCTCAGTAAAATCTTTTAGTACCTTTTGAATGAATTGCTCTTTCTCTTTCCGAAAAGATGCAATTCGATCTCTGCCTTCTTCTGTTAACCTCACGAAGGTAAACCGGTTATCGTCTGGATTTTTACGACGAGCAACCATTTTTTTCACTTCCAACTGCTTTAAATGTCTCGTTACAGCAGCGCTATCAATATTCACTTCTTTCTGCAATGCTGTTTGGCTAATTTCATCAACCTCAAACAATTTATGCAGGAGCTCTAAGCGAGACTGACTGATGCCGGTGCATCGTTCGAATTTAGGGCTCATTTGCTTGTAAATATCATTTAACTGATATAAAATTTCGCCTTCATTTGAACAAGAATTCTTCAACGCATCCTCCTCCTTCAATCAGTTGATGGGTCAATCGTTGACTCATCAACTAATATACTAGATGAGTTCCTTGATGTCAACAATAAAACCTTAATTAATTGATAGCTCAATCATTGATCTATCAATTAATATAATTTACTATTTTATAAATGTCAAATCACACTTTATTTCTTCCAATAGAAAAGGAGCTTGAATATGTATTCAAGCTCCTTAAGGACATTTCATTATACGTTTCTAAGGCAGAATTTTTACCTTCTAATAAACATAAACTGACCATTATTCATTCGACGTTCAAGGAATTTCTTAATCCATCTCTTAAAAGGTTTTCTCGTTGCCGGGATGAGAAGTAAAAATCCTGTTGCATCTGTGATGAAGCCTGGTGTGAGTAGAACGACACCACCTACGAGTATGCATAGACCATCTAAAATAGCATCTCCAGGCATCTGGCCTGATTGCATTTGTCTGTTAACCTTTTGGATCGTTTCTGCCCCTTCTTTACGCGCAAGCCACGCTCCTAGAATCCCTGTACCAATAATCAATAATACTGTCGGAATAAGTCCCAGTGTTCTTCCTGATAGAAGTAACAAAGCGATCTCTAGAGCTGGAACGATAATAATAAAAAGCAACAAAATACGAAACATGACATAGCTCCCTCAATCATAATCGGGAAATTGTCCCGTTAACACTATTATACGTGATTTAAAATAATTTTCGAACTCAATTGCACCATTAACCTAATCCCCAGTGAAGAATACCCAAAATAAGTTAAATAATAAAGGCTGTCGATTTTCTCGACAGCCTTTTAAAAGTTTCAATCTTGCTTATAGAATGCTTGCTTTCCCGTTGTAAATAATTCCAGTCGTTGCATCAAGTGTTACTTGTTGACCTTCTTCGAATAGTTGTGTCGCATTTTCAAGACCAACTACGACAGGTAGTCCAAGACTAAGACCTACAACTGCAGCATGGCAAGTAAGTCCGCCTTCTTCTGTAATAAGTCCTGCTGCCTTCTCTAGAGCAGGAACCATATCTTTATCAGAGCCAATTGTAACTAGAATTGTGTTTCCATCTGCTTTATCAATCGCCTCTTGAGCATTTTTTGCGATTGCGATTCTTCCTGAAATAGATGTTTTCCCAATTCCTTGAGCTTTTGCAAGAATATCACCGATAACGTGAACTTTCATCAAGTTCGTTGTACCAGATTCTCCAACTGGAACACCAGCAGTAATAACAACTGTATCTCCGTGATTTACAATTCCAGACTGGATTGAAGCATCAACTGCAACTTCTAGCATTTCGTCTGTTGTTGATACTTTGTGTCCTTCTTGTGCATGAACGCCCCATACAAGAGCAAGCTTGCGGCAAACGCTAGCCGTATTTGTTACAGCTACAATCGGTGCCTTCGGACGGTATTTAGCAATCATACGCGCTGTATGTCCGCTCTCAGTAGCTGTAATAATTGCTGGCACATTTAAGTTGTAAGCTGTGTGAGCTACTGATTCACTAATCGCATTTGTTGTATTTGTTTCTGTTTCTTTACTTCTTACAGAAAGAAGCTCACGGAAGTTCAATGATTTTTCAGTATAAGAAGCAATGTTATGCATAGTTTGAACAGCTTCTACCGGATAAGATCCTGCCGCTGTTTCACCTGAAAGCATGATTGCATCTGTGCCATCAAGAATAGCATTGGCAACGTCACTCGCTTCCGCACGAGTTGGACGAGGATTACGCTGCATAGAATCAAGCATTTGTGTTGCAGTAATAACTGGCTTTCCAAGTGCATTACACTTTTTAATAAGCTGCTTTTGTACAAGAGGTACTTCTTCAGCAGGAATTTCAACACCTAGATCACCGCGAGCAACCATTAAACCATCTGAAATCTCAAGGATGGAATCGATATTATCAACACCTTCACGGTTTTCAATCTTAGGGATAATTTGAATGTCAGTTGCTTTATGCTTCTCAAGAAGTTTACGGATATCAAGAACATCGGATACTCGACGAACGAATGACGCAGCAATAAAGTCTACACCCTGTTCAATACCGAATTCAATATCTGCAGCATCCTTATCTGTAATACCAGGAAGGTTAACGCTCACGTTAGGTACGTTAACACCTTTTTTGTTTTTCAATGTTCCATTATTTAGAACCTCAGTATAAAGTTCATTCTTCTCAATTTGCTTTACTTCAAGTTCAATCAATCCATCATCAAGTAGAATCTTAGATCCAACGTGAACATCATTAACAAGTTCAGGATATGTGACAGAGATTTTCTCAGTTGTACCAAGTACTTCTTCCATTGAAACGATAAGCTGTTGACCAGCTTCAAGATCGATTCCACCGTTCTCCATATTGTTCGTACGGATTTCCGGGCCTTTTGTATCTAAAAGGATCGCAACGTTTTTTCCTAGCTTTTCAGCAACTGCACGGATTGATTTAATACGATTCCCGTGTTCTTCAAAGTCACCATGTGAGAAATTTAAACGAGCAACGTTCATCCCTGCATTAATCAATTTTTCTAGAGTTTGTTCATTTTCACTTGCTGGTCCAATCGTACAGACAATCTTAGTTTTGCGCATGGGTCTGTCTCCTCCTAAAAGCTATGCTTCAATTAGTTTTCTTCATAACAACTATGTTATGTAATATTTTCAGACATTACGATACACCCCTTAAGTTTAAAGGGGTGAACCACTTAACGTCTTTTTAAATAGATAATTCCTTTGCAAGCTGACACATTTTTTGATTGACTTCATGTGGCAGAGCGAGTGCTTCGTTAATATCCATATCAACAATTTGGTTGTTCTGAATACCAACTGTTCGCCCTTCTGCTCCTTCAAGTAGAAGTTCAACAGCACGTGCTCCAAGACGGCTTGCTAGAACTCGGTCCGAAGCAGTTGGTGAACCACCACGTTGAACGTGACCAAGAACGGTTACACGTGTTTCCATGTTCATTTCTTCTTGGATTTGTTTCCCAATTTCAACACCACTTCCAACACCTTCAGCAACAACAATAATACTGTGACGTTTTCCGCGATCATGGCCGCGCTTCAAACGACTCAAGATATCTGACAACTCGAACTTCTCCTCAGGAATGAGGATTGATTCAGCACCGTCAGCAAGTCCTGACCAAAGAGCGATATCTCCTGCGTCACGTCCCATTACCTCGATCACATATGTACGCTCATGAGATGTCGCCGTATCACGAATTTTATCAATAGCTTGAATAACTGTATTTAGTGCTGTATCGAAACCAATCGTAAAGTCTGTTCCAGGGATGTCATTATCAATCGTTCCTGGAATTCCAATCGTCGGGAAGCCATGACCAGTTAATTTCTGAGCTCCACGGTAGGATCCATCTCCTCCGATTACAACTAGACCCTCAATACCAAATTTCTTTAAGTTCTCTACACCCTTCAGTTGACCCTCAAGTGTCTTAAATTCAGGGCAGCGAGCAGAATATAACATTGTACCGCCACGATGGATAATATCAGCTACAGAACCGATTTCCATTTTCTGTATATTTCCATTAATCAACCCGGTATATCCGTGGTAGATCCCATAAACTTCAATATCATGGTAGATAGCTTTTCGAACGACAGCTCGAATAGCAGCGTTCATTCCTGGTGAGTCTCCTCCGCTGGTTAGTACACCAATACGTTTCATAACTGTTCACCTCATTAATTCTTTGTGTTATTAAAATATCAAATACGGTCGTTGAATACAATAGCTAAGCTACATCGCAAAAAAGTGCTTTCTCTATAACGAGAAAGCACTTTCCTTATTTTAAGCCAATGGTATCGGTTACAAACGTATATTGTCCAATATTTCTGTATTTTTCATAGCGTTGATTCACAAGCTCCTGTTTGGAAAGTTGTGTCAGTTCTTCAAGTGATTTGACAAGGGCCGAGTGAATCGCCTTCGCCTGTTCTCCCATATTTCGATGAGCCCCTCCCTTTACTTCAGGGATAATCTCATCAATGACATTTAGTTCTTTCAAATCTGGCGCCGTGATTTTCATAGTATCAGCAGCCTGCTGAGCTAAACCAGAATCCTTCCACAACAAAGCCGCAGCTCCTTCAGGAGAAATAACGGAATACCATGAATTTTCAAGCATGTGCACGTGATTACCTACGCCAATCGCTAACGCTCCTCCACTCGCACCTTCTCCTATAACAATGCAAATGATAGGAACGGTTAGCCCCGCCATTTCAATCAGGTTTCGTGCAATCGCTTCACTTTGCCCTCTTTCTTCCGCTGCCTTACCAGGAAACGCTCCTTTAGTATCTAGAAGAAAAATAACGGGACGTTGAAATTTTTCAGCTTGTTTCATGAGACGAAGCGCTTTACGATAGCCTTCAGGATGTGGCATACCAAAATTTCGTCTAAGATTCTCTTTTGTATCTTTACCACGCTGATGGCCGATAACCGTTACAGCTTTTCCTTCAAAGGTTGCGATACCACCTACAATCGCTTCGTCATCACCAAACAGTCGATCACCATGCAATTCAAGAAAGTTCTCAAAAATACGCTCGATATAATCAGAAGTTGTGGGACGTTCAGGGTGTCTAGCCAATTGGACACGGTTCCACGCTGTTAAATTCTCGTAAATTTCTTCTTCCATTTTTGAAAGTCTTTTTTGAAGACGAGAAACTTCATCATTAAGATCCACATTCTTTTCTTCCATGAAAGAATGTAATTCAGTAATTTTATCTTCTAACTCTTGGAGAGGTCGTTCAAAATCAAGTCTCTGTGCCATTATTCTTCACCTCCATTTCCATGAATCATTAGTACCTGACCGAGTATCTTCTTCATATCAGCTCGATGAATCACGCGATCCAACTGACCATGATGAAGGAGAAATTCAGCCGTCTGAAAATCTTCTGGAAGATCTTCACGAATCGTTTGCTCAATAATTCGTCTACCAGCGAAGCCAATCAAAGCCTTAGGTTCAGCGAAATTAAAATCGCCTACAGAAGCAAAACTCGCTGATACACCACCAGTTGTAGGATGTGTCATTATAGAAATGAATAGTCCACCGTCATCGCTAAACCTTTTAAGCGCCACGCTGGATTTCGCCATTTGCATCAAACTCAAAACACCCTCTTGCATTCGAGCACCGCCTGAGGCAGTAAAGACAATAAACGGAATTTTTTCTTTATGCGCATGCTCAATCGCTCTAGTGATTTTTTCTCCTACCACTGAACCCATGCTTCCCATTCGAAAACGTGCATCCATTACTGCAATAGCTGTTCGGTAGCCATCTATTGTTCCTTCACCCGTTACAACCGCTTCATTCAATGAGGATTTCTTTTGATCCTTTTCCAAACGCTCAACATAATCGGGAAAAGAGAGCGGGTTTTCTGAAATCATATCTGCATCCAGTTCTGTAAAAGAACCTGAATCAAGCGTATCCTTTAATCTTTCAGGGGCTGACATTTGATGGTGATACCCACATTTCACACAAACCTTATGCGATTTTTCCAGCTCTTTCGTATAAATAATACTTTTACACCCTGGACACTTTGTCATAATGCCTTCAGGTACATCTTGTTTTATTTTATCTGAGGGAACCGTCGCATACTTCTTCTTCTTGTTGAATAGATCTTTTAACAAAGTTGACCATCCCTTTCACAATATCAAACATATTTGCTATTCTTCCGTTTTTTTTATTTCATACGTGTCAAATAAACAAATGGCACTTTCCTTATTCCTAGAAGTCAATGCATCAATCATGGATTCATAATACTCTTTAGGGCGGAAAGTTAACTGGTGCCAAATTGTCTGATGGTAATCTGCAAGCTCTCCCCATAACCTCATGAGTAGATGATTATGAGTTGATGAAACAATAACTCGGAAGAAAGCTGTATCAAATTCAGTTGAAAAAATATTTCGACCGGAAGAGTTGTCCTTATATTCCATCATAGTTCTTAATCGATCAAGATATTCATCTGAGATTCGATCACAAGCCACCCTTAGAATATCTTTTTCAATTAACCTTCTAGTTTCTAACAGATCTTCTTTAGACTTTGTATCTTTTAGAATAAAGGAGGCAATGACTTCTACAAGCCGATGATCTCTAGCATTTGCAATAAATGTCCCTTCTCCTCGACGAGTTTCAATTAGACCAAGCATTTCCATTGATCTTAACGCTTCTCTTACGGAAGATCTTCCGGCATTTAAGCGCTCAGAAAGCTCCCTTTCCGAAGGGAGCTTATCACCGGTTTGTAAACCATCGTTATAAATAATCGCTTTTATTTTCTGAAGGATATTCTGATAAACTTTCCCCTGACTCATCATGGGAAATCAACACCCTTTCCTGGCTGAAAACAAATAGGAACAGTAGACATTTGCGGTTTGGAACCGTGAATGCCTCTTAACCAAAATGAATGTTCAGAAGATAAGCTGTTTTTCATGTTCTCCATAAATAAAATGCAAGAAAAAAGTGAGAAAGTCAAGCTCTTCCCCACTTACTCGTTATCTTCTTCAATAATAGCGAGAGCACGTGTCTTTTCTTTAACTGCTTCAGGATCTACGTTTATACGAGCCACACCCGTCTCCATCGCAGCTTTCGCTACACTAGCAGCAACAGCAGGTGCTACTCGTGGATCAAACGGTGCGGGAATAACGTAGTCAGCGCTCAAATCTTCTTCAGCAACAAGTTCTGCAATAGCATGTACAGCAGCGACCTTCATATCTTCGTTAATATGAGTTGCTCTAACATCAAGTGCGCCTCGGAAAATTCCAGGAAACGCTAGAACATTATTTATTTGATTTGGGAAATCTGATCGCCCAGTACCAATAACCTTAGCTCCCGCTTCTCTTGCATCATTTGGCATGATTTCAGGATTAGGGTTAGCCATTGCAAAAATAGTTGGATCATCATTCATAGATTCGACCATTTCTCTTGTCAGTGCTCCCTCAACTGAAACCCCAATGAAAACATCTGTGCCTGAAATAACTTCTTTCAGTGACCCTTCTGCTTTGTCACGATTTGTATACTTCGCAACTTCTGCCTTCACGTCGTTCATTCCATAAGAACGGCCTTCGTATATAGCACCTTTCGAATCACACATAATGATATCCTTGACACCAAAACGATTCAAAAGCTTAATAATGGCGATACCTGCAGCTCCAGCACCATTGATAACTACTTTAATTTCACTCATTTTCTTACCTGATAGTTTCAAAGCATTGACAAGCCCTGCTACCGTAACAATGGCAGTGCCGTGTTGATCATCATGGAAAATAGGGATATTTGTTTCTTTTTTTAATCTTTCTTCGATAACAAAACAATTAGGGGCAGCAATATCTTCAAGGTTAATACCACCAAAAGTAGGTTCCATTAACTTTACTGTCTGCACAATTTGATCAACATCAGTCGTATTTAAGCAAATAGGAAATGCATCAACACCAGCAAAACTTTTGAAAAGCACTGCTTTCCCTTCCATTACAGGAAGTGCTGCTTCCGGCCCAATATTTCCAAGTCCAAGAACGGCTGTGCCATCGGATACGACGGCAACCATGTTTCCTTTCATCGTATATTCATATACTTTATTCTTGTCATCATAAATTTCTTTACAAGGCTCTGCAACACCTGGTGAATAAGCTAGACTTAAATCCGTAGCGTTTCGAACCGGCACCTTCGATTTAGATTCTAGTTTTCCTTGTCTCACTCTGTGAATATGTAGAGCTTCTTCTCTCGTAATGGACAATAAACCCACTCTCCTTTTTTCAGAAGCATTAGATGATGTTAACAATTTCCCTAGTACAATTGGGCAGTGGTCAGACCACTCTATTTTCACCATTATAACAAATCACCATTAGCTGTAAAGATTTTCATCGAGGCTTTTTCACAACATTGTTTTCACCAAGTAATTTTTTCAAGGCTTGAAGACAGTCAGTATCAGGGTTTACCAGCCATTCTTTACCAAGCTTTACGGTTTTATCTGTTTCACTATAATAAACTACGACCTCTGCATCACCCTCATAGTTTCGAAGCACTTCCTTCACTTCACTTAGCATACTTTTATGGTGAGGCTCAACTTTCAGAAATAAGGTTTTCTTCTCTTTCTTTGGTTGAACATCACTTAGCTTCATCGCTCGAGAAATAATAATATTCGTTTGATCATTTCGTTTCTGCCCTACACCATCAACGTAAAGAAATTGCCCTTTCGATAAAAGACTCTCCATTTGTTCCCAAACATCAGGAAAAGCGACTCCTTCTATTTCTCCCGTTTCATCACCAAACGTTAGAAAAGCCATCATTTGTCCTTTCTTCGTGCGAATACTTCTGACCTTCAATACCTCTACAGCTAACCTTAGTGGGGCTCGATCTGAAGCAGTGATTGCGTCTCTCGTAACATCTCTTACGTATCCCTTCAAATTCTCTAAATAGGGATCAAGAGGATGGGCTGTTAAATAAAACCCAATTGCTTCTTTCTCGAAAGCAAGCATTTCTTTTTCATCAAAAGGGGGAACGCTCTCGTAAGCTGGTTCAGCCTCACCATCTTCAAAAAAACCTTTTTGTCCATTTTGTTCATACCCATAGTTCATGGCTCCTTCGAGTGAAGCGAGCATAGAGGAACGACTTACCCCGAACTCATCCATCGTACCAGCAAAGATCAACGATTCAAGTGCACGCTTATTTACTATTCTCAGTGAAATTCTTGCGCATAAATCAAAAAGGCTTTTATAAAAGTGATTCCTCTTATCCAAGATTTCTTCTATAGCATTTTTACCTACATTTTTTACGGGAAGCAAACCGAATCTCAAGGCCTCATTTTCAACAGTGAAGGTTTCTTTGCTTTTGTTGATTGACGGCGGATGAACCGTCATGCCTTTTTGTCTTGCTTCTGATAAATACATAGCAAGTCTATCTTGGTTTCCGATTGCAGAAGTTAATAGACTCGAAAAGAAGTAACGTGAATAGTTAGCTTTTAAATAAGCTAGTTGATAAGCAATCACGCTATAAGCTACTGCGTGACTCCGATTAAATCCGTAATCCGCAAAACGGACAATGTACTCATATACTTTAACAGCAGTTTCTTTAGGATATCCCTTTGCAAGACAACCACTAACGAAATGCTCTCTTTCAGATTCAAGAACTTCACGCTTCTTCTTAGATACGGCCCTTCTTAATAAATCCGCTTCTCCAAGAGAAAAACCTGCTAATTTTGATGCAATTTGCATGATTTGCTCTTGATACACGATAACTCCATAAGTTGATTTTAGAATTGGTTCAAGATCTGGATGGAGATAATCAATTGAACGTTCTTTATGTTTACCTGAAATGAAGAGCGGAATGTTTTCCATTGGACCCGGCCTATATAAAGCATTAACAGCAACAATATCTTCAAATTCAGTCGGCTTCAGCCTCCTCAGCACTTGACGCATGCCATCAGATTCAAGTTGAAAAACACCTGTTGTGTCAGCTTTTTGCAGCAGTGAGAAGGTAGGTTGATCATCCATTGGAATTGTAGAAAGCGAAGGGCGCACGCCTGTTTCACTTTCGATATCATTTAATATCCCTTCAATTAAAGTTAAATTTCGAAGTCCAAGAAAGTCCATTTTCAAAAGACCTACTTCTTCTAAATCGTTCATGGGAAACTGCGTCAAACTAATATGATGACCACCAAGTAAAGGTACATGTTTCGTAAGCGGCTCAGCTGAAATAACAATTCCTGCGGCATGTGTTGATGTATGACGTGGTAGCCCTTCAATCGTACTTGCTATGTCAAAAACCTGTTTTCCTTCAGAGGTAGATGATATGAGATCCATGAGTGCTTTTGACTCTTCTTTTGCCTGTTTCAACGTCATTCCAGGTCTTGAAGGAACTGCTTTAGACATCGCATCCAGAAGCTTCGTATCTACTTCTAATACTTTTCCAACGTCACGAATTGCAGCTTTTGCAGCAAGCGTACCGAATGTTACGATTTGGGCTACTCGGTCATGTCCGTATTTCTCGTAAACGTATTCAATGACCTCATCTCTTCTTACATCAGGAAAGTCAATGTCAATATCTGGCATCGTAACTCGTTCTGGATTCAAGAAGCGCTCAAATAGAAGGTTGTGTTCGATAGGATCCACATCTGTTATATGCAATAAGTAAGCAACGAGAGAGCCAGCCGCCGATCCTCTCCCCGGACCTGTAATCATATGATGATCATGAGCATATTTCATGAAATCCCAAACAATTAGGAAATAATCATTAAACCCCATCTCATTGATAATTGAAAGTTCGTAATCTAATCGGTCCGTCACATGTATACCTGGATCGTGATATCGCTCAGCTAAATGGTTTATACATATCTCCTTCAAGAACTCAAAAGCCGATTTTCCGTCAGGAACTGGATAAACGGGTAAGTGCGTTTGTTCGAAATTCAGTTCGACAGAACATCTTGCGGCGATCTTAGTTGTGTTTGCAAGAGCTTCCTCATAACCCTTAAACCGCTCTCTCATTTCTTCCTCAGAGGTTAAATAATATTCATGATTAGGTAAGGCCACCTTGTCTTTCTCTTCATAACGTTGCCCTGTATCAATACACCTTAAGCAATCATGTGCTTCCCCATCTTCTTGATTAATATAGTGAACCGCATTTGAAACGGTTAATGGAATGTTCGCTTTATTGGCAAGCTTAGAAATTAACAAGTTAAGGTGTCTTTCTTCTCTAAGAGAATGATCCTGCATTTCGAGATAGAATCCCTCTTTGAAAACACGTTGATACTCCATTGCCATTTGTAAGGCGACCGTCTCTTCTTCATAAAGAAGGGCTTTTCCAATTTCACTATGAAGGGTCCCAGATAAGGCAATGAGACCATCTGATCTTTCAAATAAATTTGTTTTATCTATATATGGTTCTGGCCCCCCTGTACTTTGCATTTGCGTACTGATATTCAATAAGTTCTCATAACCTTCCGTATTAACAGCAAGTAGAACAAGGTTATCCAAATGTTGGTCCCGCTGATGGAGAGAAGACTCATTCCCAACGCTTACCTCTAGTCCGATTATTGGCTTTATTCCCTTTGCTTGACATGCTTTATAGAATGGAATTGTCCCATACATTGTTCCTTTATCTGTCAGAGCCATAGACTGAAATCCTTTTTGTATTGCAGATTCAACAAGTGATTCAATTCGACTTGGGCTATCTAGCAGACTATATTCACTGTAAACACGAAGATGCACAAATTCCATATATAATCCCACTCTCAATTTGCTATTACTTTCTATTATAAATACTTCCACCTTCTCAAACAAACATTATCAAGCATATCCCTCTCTCCTAATTGCATAGGCTGTACTAAAAGCGAAAAATAGGCTGATTTATAATCACACACTTTTTCTTCAACCTTTTATGTGTTGTAAAGAAAAAGTTACTTCATGAAATTTGATACGAAAGAAGGAATCAAAATGGAGAGAGTAACGCTCGTAACATTAATTATCGCTTTTTTCGTTGCATTTGGTGTGATTGTTGGAGGGTCAATTATCGGAGGAATCGGGGCATTCCTTTCTGGTGAGCCACCACTACACTGGATCTATATCGTTGCACAAAGATTAAAAATCTGGGCGATTGCCGCAGCAATTGGCGGAACATTTGATACGATAAATAACATGGAAAGAAGTTTTCTCAGTGGTTCTCCAGATGAAATCATGCGTCAATTTTTATGGATTTTCTGTGCGCTTGGTGGGGCGCAGGCAGGTATGGAGATCATTAACTGGCTTACTCAGGAACGCTCTTCCTTATGAGAGTTCCGCAAATTTATTCTAGAAAAGGGTGGCAACGATTTCTTGCAGGTCTTTCTGTAGGAGTCATCTTTGGGTGGTTATTCTTTCTGATGCTATTCGGCATTATGTACGAAAAGCAGATCACAACGATTAAAGAACAAAAAATTGAAATCTCGGACTTAAAAACCCAAAATCAAACATTGCTCGATGATCAAGTAAATTATAATAATAAAGAAATCGAAAAAACTCTTCTCGTCAAAAAAATCGAAGTCACTTTCGAGAAAGATAATGACCTACCATTAAACTCATTAACGCGCCACGAGTTAAAGAAAGAAATTCAAACCGAATTAAATGATCTTCTCAACAAGGATCTCGGAGCGATTTCTAGAACCAGAAGCTTTATCATTCAATCCCTCGAAAATAAAACGCTCATGATTGACAATATTAAATATGGTTTTAAAGTGAAGCAATTTATTCTTTGGACAACAGTCGAGGTGGTGCTTACGATTGAACTCGTTCAATAGCGAAAATAAAACTATTTTGTGACCTTTTGTCAGACAAGTCGCAATTTTCTTAGGTGTAGTATATGATAAGAGTATAGAAAATTGGGAGGTGGCGCGATGGTTATTGATCGCAAACAAATCGCGAGAGCGAAAATTGCTGATTTAATGAATGGGCGATCCGCTTACGCAGAGTCACACGAAATGACTGCTCTAATTAAAAAGGAATTGCAATCACTTAACATCGACGTGCACGAAGACGTGACAAGCTTTGGTTCATGGTTTATACCTAAATCGCATGATCAAGTGTAAATGTGGTAACAACAAAGACCGGCGCTCTCTCAAAAAAAGGAGACCCCGGTCTTTTAGTTTGTTATTATACTTCTTCGCACACTTTGTCTAGCTCCGCAAGGACGTCATCAGCCTCTGCCCACGAATAAACAGTTGCCCCCGCAGCCATTGGATGTCCGCCACCATTAAATTGAGCAGCAATTGTATTCACAACAGGCCCTTTAGAACGAAGACGAACACGAATTTGATCTGGTTCCTCAATGAAGAAAACCCACGCCTTCAAACCCGCTACATTAGAGAAAGTATTCACTAGCTGTGATGCCTCACTAGCCGTTACGCCATATGAAGCAACTGTTTCTTTTGTGATTTTCATCCATCCAGCACCAGTTTCTGATGTTTCAAAATGTTGTAAGACATATCCGTTTAATCGAGCGATATGCTGTTCCGTTTTGTATAGTTCCTTATATAGAGAGCCTGTGTCTACACCAAACTTCAAAAGCTCACCTGCATACATAAAGGTACGCTGAGTCGTATTGGAAAACATAAAACGTCCAGTATCACCTACTATACCTGCATAAAGAAGAAAAGCTCCTTTTTCAGAAAGCTTGTACCCTCGTTCCTTAGCGGTAAGGTACAAATCTACAATCATTTCACTAACAGAGCTTGAAGAAGTGTCTACCCAGAGAAGATCACCATAAGGGTCTTCATTTGGATGATGATCGATTTTAATTAAGAACTTGCCATTACGATATCGGTTATCACTAACCCTAGGCTGATTCGCCGTATCACAAACAATGACAAGTGCGTTATGATATGTTTCATCCTGAACCTCATCCATTCGGTTCAGGAATGTAAGTGATGGTTCTTCTTCACCAACCGTAAACACACGCTTCTTTGGAAAAGAAGTTTGTATAAGCTCGGCAAGTCCTCCCTGTGAGCCAAGTGCATCAGGGTCTGGGCGCACATGACGATGAATTATAATGGTCTCATATTGTTCGATAGCATCTAATATTTGTTCCTTCATCAACTTTCTCCTTTCGACCGCTTCCCAATTGTTACGTATATGTCATAGATTTTCAGTACTAAATTCTATACAATAGAAAAGAACCTTGAATTATGGAGGAAAACAGTCATGCCTATCTTTGTCATATTAATTGTCTTTTCAATCGTTTTCTATTTGTTTTATCGAGTAAAAGCTGTTCGACATAACGGTGTCGCAACAACTCAATGGCTTAATTCAAAAGCAAGCATTGCACTAGGACTTTTCCTTATCTTTTTTGCCATTAATACGCTTACCGTTTCTTTATCAACGGTCACTGTGATTGTTGCCGCTGTCTTTATTTTACTTGGTCTTGTAAACGTTACAGTCGGCTATAAAAAGTATCGACACTATCTTCCATTTGCAATCGAAGAAGCAAAGGATATGAAACTAAACTAACAGCGCTATGTTTACTTGTAAAACCGCCACGGATTTATTTCTGGCGGTTTTTTATTATCGATCAATCAATTGCGCCATCATAAGGGCCTTTCCTACGACCGCACCTTCATGATAAATTTCAACATCTACTTTACCAAATTTCCTTGATACCTCGAGAACTTTAGGTACAATTTCAATTGTATGATCAATTTGAACCGGTTTGATGAAATAAAGTGTAATGTTTTCTACTACTAAATCACCCTTTTTGTATTTCTTCAAAACTCGACTCCCAGCTTCAGTGACAAGGGTTGTTACAACACCATAAGATAACGTTCCAAGTAGGCTCGTCATTTGAGGTGTTACTTCACAGCTATAGCGACTTTCCGATCCAGTGGAAATATCTTTGATTTGACTCGTGATAAGGTCGTCAAAGGTTTCCCCTATCTGTGGCTGCTGCTGAATCATTTGAAGAGCCTTGAGTACATCCTGTCTACTAATAATACCGATAAGTCGCTGGTATTGATCGAGAACAGGAAGCATCTCTATCCCTTCCCAGATCATTGTATGAGCTGCAGAAGCGACGGACGTTTGCTCATTAACAGTGAGCGGGTGTTTTGTCATCACCTTAGCTATTGACGTTTCATGCTGCTCACCTAAAATATCTTTAGATGTCACAATGCCTTGAACCTTCATATTTGGATCCACAACCGGATAGCGACTATGCAATGTTGATTCATTTAGCTCATGCCAGCGACCTACACTTTCTGTTGTCACAAGAAAGCTCGTTTTCGTAAGCGGCGTTAATATGTCACTTACTAGGGCTATTTCTTTCTTAATTAATCGATCATATATCGCACGATTAATCATTGTTGCCACTGTAAAGGAGTCATAGGAGGTAGATATAATCGGCAAATCATATGCATCCGCCATTTTCTTCACATCATCCTGCGCATCAAAACCACCAGTAATAAGGACAGCTGCCCCGGCTTCTAGTGCAATTTTATGCACGTTGTCGCGATTACCGACTATGAGCAAACTACCAGGATCGACGTAACGCATCATCGCCTCTAGCTTCATCGCACCGATAACAAACTTATGAAGGGTTTTATGTAAACCATTTCTTCCTCCAAGCACCTGCCCATCGACGACGTTCACTACTTCAGCATACGTGAGTTTTTCGATATTTTCTTTCTCTTTTTTTGTGATTCGGATCGTCCCAACCCGTTCAATCGTGCTGACCGTCCCTTTGTTTTCAGCATCCTTAATTGCTCTGTATGCTGTACCCTCACTAACCTTTAATTCTCTAGCAATTTGACGCACGGATATTTTACTTCCTACTTCTAGCGTTTCAATGTAAGAGAGGATCTGTTCATGTTTCGTTGTCAATTTCTTTCACCATACTTTCTACATGCACATCTGTATCAGTAGCTAAACTACTTCTGTTATAGTGGTGTTTGAATTGACTTCATTATACATAACACAGACCTATAACTTCAACGACCGTATTGTTTTTTTCTTAATTCTTCTACTGAATCATTAACTGTCATAGGTTTTCTCTCTTGCTTTCCAAAAAATAATCCAGAAAGATTTCCACCAAGTGCCATAATGGCAAATAAAAGCCAGAGACTAAAAAAAGCACCTTCTAGCGTTAAGTCAATTTGAAAGCGCGGCATAGCATCATACATCAAAAACAGAATGCATAAGACAGATAAAAACAATCGTTGTTTCACAATGATTCCCCCTCATGGTCTTTCTAAAAGGGTATGTTCAAGTCCGCTTAATTAATACGCTTATCAAACACAAAACCGATGCAAGGCATCGGTTTTGTGTTTGATTACAATTCGATTGTTTCTCCTGTTTGAAGAACCTTACCTTTTGTACCTTCAAGGCTTTCAGTAAACGCCTCGCCATTTTGTTCAATAAGCGGGAAAGTATTGTAGTGAATTGGTACGGTTATTTCAGCTCCTATCCATTTTGCAGCGATAGCTGCATCTTCAGGACCCATAGTAAAATTATCACCAATGGGTAGAAACGCAAGATCAATTTGCTTATTAGATAATAGCTTCATATCAGAATAAAGCCCAGTATCACCCGCGTGGTAGACCGTTTTACCTTCTGCGCTAAAGAGAATCCCCGCTGGCATCCCTGTGTAAATGATTTGCTGGTTTTCTTCTTCAGTGTAGCTCGAACCATGGAATGCCTGAGTAAGCTTCACATTACCAAACTCAAACTCATGTGCCCCACCGATTGCCATAGGATGCGTGTTAACACCTTTGAAACCAAGATATGTAGCAAGTTCGAATGGAGCTACGACTAATGCATCGTTTCGCTTTGCAATTTCAACTGTGTCACCAACGTGATCATTGTGTCCATGTGTTAGCAATATCACATCGCAAGTAACTTGATCCGCATCTAAATCACACTGACCATTACCGGAAATAAAAGGATCAATTAAAATTTTTGCTTTGTTCGTAACAACTTCTACAACTGAATGACCATGAAATGTAACTTTCATTTGTTATCGCTCCTTTAATAATTGGGTTTCACTACCTTCCCTAAAACGCTAGGAGGTGAGTTGTCTACTTATTACGTTCCCTTTGATAAACGTTCTAAACTAATAATACAACCAGGCATTCTCATATTTTTCAATTAAATGAGGGCGAATTAGAGTATTAGGTTCAAGGCTGATTTTTTTGCCATCCTTCAGCATGTGACTGTCCTCATCTTTACCAAATACAGTAAGAGATGGAATCATCTCGTCTGAAAGATAATCGGTTTGAACTGAAATATCCAAGTCCTCTTGAGCTACAGGATTCCTTGTTGCCATAACAAAACCCCAGTTCCCGAAACTTGGAATTTCAACGTGATAATTTGACGTTCGTAGTCCAGTTTCTGAAATCGTTCGATCAATCGTCCAATAAGCTTCCCTCGCAAATAAGGGACTAGTCGCCTGCACCATTAGCGCCCCATCTACATCTAAATGATTGCGCAATAAAGAGTAGAACTCCCACGTGTAAAGCTTATTCAAAGACTCATTATTTGGATCTGGGAGATCAGATATGATGACATCAAACATTTTTTTCTGTTTTTCAATGTATTGAAATGCATCTTCATTATGAATATCGACACGTTTATCTTCAAGTGAATGCTCATTTAATTCCGTTAATAAATGATGATTCTTCGCTAGTTTTACCATTTCCGGATCTAGATCCACTACCGTAATGGATTTCAGATCGTCATATTTAAGTAGCTCTCTAACCGCAAGTCCATCTCCACCGCCAAGTATAAGAACATCCTCCGCTTCTTTAACAGCAGCCATAGGAATATGCACAAGTGTTTCATGGTACCTATGTTCATCACTTGAGCTAAACTGAAGCTGTCCATCTAAATAAAGTCTTAGATCTCCCTGCTCCTTCGTTAAGGTGATTTTCTGATAGGATGTTTCCTCAGAGTAAATGATGGGGTCTTTGTATAGGCGCTGCTCAAACGAGAACGCCATCTCCTCTCCAAATAAAGTCCCACCAATCATTAGTACAAACAAAAGAAAGGCTATTCCAACATAGATTCCTTGATAGACGATCTCTTTTCTAAATGAATAAATCATCCAAAATGCAACGAGAATATTTACAATGGCTACAAGGAAGGCTGATTTTACTAGACCGAATTCCGGACGAAGGTAAAAAGCAAATAACATTCCTCCTACAAGTCCCCCAGCATAGTCAGAGAAGAGCACCCTGGCCGTGCTTTTGTTCATTTCAACGCCAATCTCATTCGCTTTCCGAATAAGAATGGGTAATTCAAGGCCAGTTAGTCCACCAACAATGAGAATAATGGAATAGAGTACAATGGCTGTTGCTTCTTCTCCCGCAAAAGCTGTAATTCCAAACACAGCAAAACTTGAAAACCCTCCAATTAAGCCAATAAGAAGCTCAATTGCAATGAATCTCGTAATCAGGTTTTTAACTACCTTTTCACTCAATGATGCGCCAATACCCATACCTGTTAGAAAGAGCGAAATAGTTAACGTGTATTGCTTAACCCCGTCTCCGAGTATGTAAGAACCCAGTGCGCCGAACAGCACTTCAAAAATAATACCGCAAATGGATACAATTCCTGAAGCCCAGTACAATTGACTGCTTTTACTTAACGTCTTGCTCATGAAATCCACCTTCAGCTGATCATTTCTTTTTACGTAATTGATGCTCCTACTACTAAGCCTAGTCCTATTGAAACACACATCGATAGAATGCCTACAGATACGACACCTTCACTAAGCTTCTGTTCAACTGAAAATCGTCTAGTAAGAAAATCGAAAATATAATAGGCAACTAGTTGAAGCACTACACCATACGCTCCCCAGATAATTGTTTCGAGAACATCCGAACTATGGTAAATAGAGAATGCTAGTATTAAACAAATCCCGATTATCTTACCACCTATTGAAAGTGCAACGGCCGTGTTCCCGTTCTCAATCTGTTCCCAGTCCTTATATTTCGTCGTGATCAATTCAAACACAATCAATCCAACAACAACAACGACAATCGCCGCTATAAAATAAAAAAATGTTAATAGAAATGGCCCCATGTCATGATCCTCCTTTGTTTATTTTCCTGTTCCAGGTCCGCCCCCACGATTAGATCCTCGGAATGATGGAATCGTGGCCGGTCCTTTATATGAACCTCCAGTAGATCCATAACCGCCATAACAATTTCCGCTAGCGCTCTGACAGCGGTTCTTCTGCTTTTTGCCCCAGTCGTCTACATCAAGTATTTCATCAAGAATGTAGTAAGCTAGCAACCCATCAAAGAAATCCGGCTGGTAATTATCTCTCACAAAGCCAACTGTCGCAACTTCAACTAGTGTGTTTGATGGCTCATCACTTTCTTCTAATGTAACGATATAGTCATCATAAACAAGAATTTGCTTACCTTCTTTTAATTCACTGACTTCATTCGGCTTTATTTGTTCCTTAAGATAGGTGGCAACAGAAGAAATATCTTCCTCAGCAAGATAGACCTTTGAGGTATCGTTTGAATCCACGCTACTCGCTACAACATCTTCAAGCTGATAGCGGTCTTCAACAATTTCGAGAATATCCTTCGTAATCCCACATGCCGATAAGAGCAGAATGAATGCTGTCAGCAATCCTATTAGCCATTTCATTCTTCCACCCCATTTAAGGGGAAAGGTTATTCTTTCCCCATTTTTTTCTTTAGCTCAGCTAATTCATCATCGATTCCATTATTTTTATCGAGGGCCTCAAACTCATCATCAAGCGAACGATTTTTGGAACGCATATCTTCACTTGTTTCTGCTTCTGCCTCATATTGAAGAACCTTTTCTTCCATACGCTCAAATCCTCGTTTAGAATCATCACCACCAATATCAGACATGGCGCGATTTATTTTTGTTTTTGTTTTAGCTGACTCAGCTCGAGCTTTCAAACTATCTTTCTTCAGCTGCATTTGACGATATTCTTCTTTCATTTCATCTAGTTTTGAGCGAAGAGAATCGGCGTCAGCTTTTGCTCTTTCGTACGATACCTTTAATGTTTCCGCTTTGGCTTCATGGTCTTTCTTATCCTGAAGCGCTCTTCTTGCAAGATCATCGTTATCAGATTGGAGAGCTTTCTCAGCTTGCCCCTGACGCTTAGTCACCATAGAATTAGCATCGTCCCATTTTTTCTTTAACATCTTTTCATTAGAGATTTGTTTTGCAACAGCGGTTTCTGCTTCTCTTATATCCGCTTCCATATCCCTCATAAATTGCTCTAGCATTTTTACGGGATCCTCCGCTTTATCAAGTGCAGCGTTTAATTCAGAAGACATAATCGTTTTTACTCTTTTAAACATTTTAAACATTCGCTTTCATCCTCTCATTTGCTTCCAGCAAGAATTTTGATTTCATAATCTTCAATCGCGTAACCTTTACTCACTTCTACTTCGGAACCCCAGACTTCAATGGATAAATAACTTGATTCATCTTCATTGGAAAAATCATAATATTCGACTTCCTGTCCATCTAGATTACTTCCTCGTCCATTGCCCGTCACCTTCGCGTAACCATGTTCCTCTTTATAATAAGTAACGGAATCAATGCTTATTTCTTCAGGAATTGGTTTCGAGATTTTTTCTTTTACATTTCGATAAATGCCTAGCTCTAGTTCATCATCCATTTCAACACTAAGCCAGATCGAAGATGATCCTGAGATTAACTGGTATGCTTGCCATTTGTAACCTTTATTATGATATGTTAGCGTCCCCACAACCTCATAATCCTCAAGATCATATGTGATGATATCTCCTACCTGAATCGTAAAAACCGTTCTTTCTTCTACCTTCTTCTCTTCTTTCTTTCCAAAAAACTTTGATAAAAAACTCATACCGCGCCCCCCCATCCTCTCTTTCATACGAATGATCGAGAAAAATGTTCCCGTTATTTTTCCCGCCTTCTATGTGAAACCATACTTTCCTGTTCTGTAAAATAGAAATCCAGTGGCGGTCGTTCTGTTAAAAGAGCTTTTCTCTCTAGCTTAAAAAAACTAATTTTTTTATACGGGTCTCCTTCAATAATTGGAGGTGCTTTTTCAGAACGAATGTATGCATCTACCGCTCTTTGCACTGCATCAATCCAAAAAGGAATGTGACGGTTTTCCTCTTCGAAGAGTTCGAATGTCTCTTTTGACATATAAAATGATTTAGAAGGAATGCCTCCAAGATGGGGAGCAAGGAGAGAAGAATCAAGTTTATTATTTTCTTTTACCAATACTTTCAACGAGATCCCATCTCTTTTCTTTTCAGCAAATGCTCCAACAGCCTGTCGTATCTCATGAAGGCTTGCATCTATTATCCCGATTGAATGTTGCGGTTTGTTTTTGATGCTTTTTTTATTCCAAAAAGCCATTTGATGATTCACCTCCCTCTCTTATGATTCGTATAACTATATAAAAACCCTTCAACGCTGATGAAAATTTCTAAGCTTTTTAATACGATAAAAAAATAAAGCAGCTAACGGTTAGCTGCTTTATTTCTACTTCTATTTTTCAAGGAGTGAGCGAGCATTTTCATATGTGAGCTGATGGGCTTCAGCTACTGCTTCGTACGTTACAAATCCGTCCATCGTATTAATTCCTTTTAGCAAAGGTTCATTTTCAAGACAGGCTTTTTTATAACCTTTATTCGCAAGCTGAGCGGCATAAGGTACAGTCACATTCGTTAAGGCAATGGTTGATGTACGCGGAACAGCTCCAGGCATATTCGCTACCGCATAATGAACAACATCATACTTTGTGTATGTCGGGTTGTCATGAGTTGTGATACGATCGGTTGTTTCGAAAATACCTCCCTGATCAATTGCTACATCAACAATAACAGAGCCCGCCTTCATTTCTTTGATCATCTCTTCTGTTACAAGCTTCGGTGCTTTTGCCCCTGGAATAAGCACTGCACCAATCACTAAATCTGATTCTTTCACGGCTTCTGTTATATTAAGTGGATTGGACATCATCGTATTAATCTCAGTACCAAAAATGTCATCAAGCTGACGCATTCGTTCTGGACTTAAATCCATAATTGTCACATCGGCACCAAGCCCCATCGCAATTTTCGCTGCGTTCGTTCCGACGACTCCTCCACCAATAACTGTTACTTTACCTCTTTTAACCCCAGGGACCCCGCCCAGGAGAATACCGAGTCCTCCTTTAGGTTTCTCAAGAAATTGAGCCCCTATTTGAGCCGCCATCCGACCAGCAACTTCACTCATGGGGGTCAAAAGAGGTAGCGAGCCATTTGGTAACTGAACGGTTTCATAGGCAATTCCGATAACTTTTTTTTCTACAAGAGCCCTGGTTAATTCTGATTCTGCAGCAAGATGAAGATATGTAAATAAAATCAAACCCTCACGAAAGTAGACATACTCCTCTCGAAGTGGTTCCTTTACTTTCATGACCATTTCCTTCGACCACGCTTCAGCGGCCGTCTCTACTAGATGAGCTCCAGCTTCAAGGTACTGATCATCCCCAAAACCAGATCCAACGCCCGCTCCTTTTTCGATATAAACTTCATGACCTAACCGCGTTAAGGTCAGTACTCCAGCAGGGGTCATTGCTACACGGTTCTCATTGTTTTTAACCTCAACAGGCACTCCAATATGCATTGATACTCCTCCTTTATCTCTAACCAGCCATATACTGTTACCTCTATTGTATAACATTTAATACCATTAAATGAGGGAATGACTTAAGGGGTTAATCTATTTCATAAATAGATCGTATTAGTTATCGGAATATTTTTACACCATTATCATATACCCCACTGCCACCATTAACAACCCGCCAATTAAGCTAATTGATATATATGTGACAGAAAGCCAAAGCTTTATTGAGCCTAGTTCAAAAGCCTCGTACATAAAGGTGGAAAAAGTCGTTAGTGCTCCGAGAAATCCAGTCGATATCCCAGTCCCCCAATCGCCTGCTCCGAAAGCCATCCCTAGTATGAAACTCCCTATGAGGTTAACAAGTAGAGTGGCTAGCGGGAATTGAGAAGTGTTCCATCGATTAACCATTAATGCCGTTATATATCGAAGCCATGCCCCTACACCTCCACCGATCGCAATCATTAACCACTCCATTACGTCACCTTCCTCGTTCTTTTAGCTAATAAGACTCCAAGGTAGACACTTAGAATTCCACTTACAATAGTGCCGCCCCCATAAAGGCCCATCTTAATAAACTGACCATCTTTTATGTAGACCAAAAGATCAAGGGAGTAGGTTGAAAAAGTCGTAAATGATCCTATCATGCCAGTGGCAATCATTTTTTTCGCTGGATCTGAAAAGCGATTGTTTGACTGATTGTATTGATAGAAAAAACCAAGGATAATGGAACCTACTATATTTACTATAAAAGTCGATAAGGGACTGCCATTCAATATGGTTCCCACCACCGCTCGTAGTGTAGCACCAATTGCACCACCTAAAACGACTGCAAAACTATTCTTCACTTGAATGCGGCTCCTTTCACGTCTTTCCTCATCTTAACGAAACCGCTATTCAAAGTCTACCGATCGTTTTGGTTCCAGACCCAAGTATATAATCTTCCACTTGCATCCATCCATTTCAACTCAAATCGCTCTGCATTTTTATAACCAAAGGTGTCCATTTTCTTTACTAATTCCTCTACGCGCGCGATTTCAGTTACTTCCAAATGCTGAAATAACGCCTCTACTTCGTCTTTTGCACGATCACCTTTCTCAACGACCGTTCCATTCTCTACCTCAAATTCGTTCGGACTGGAAAATTCCCATTCATGTTCAACTCCATTTGTTACTACCATACATTTAAACGAGAAGCTGTTTTCTAATGTAGAAGCCTCTGCTCGAATTGTAAAAAGACACAAGTAAATAGCAAAGGTTATGACGACAAACTTTTTCATTATTAATCACCTCACCCTTATGCTGAGTGTAAACAGCAAATATTATTCCTAACCGAGCAATCAGGATTGCTTCATTCTTTTTTGCGAACTAAAATAAAGATAAGTCCGTAACTTTAAAGGAGATCATATGAGCAGTCTAAGCAAAACCTCTTCCACTATTCAAATTGAGCGTTATGGGCTTGAATCAGTCCCAGAAAAATTACGCACAACAAGATGGTATGAGTATGCCATGATTCAAATGACCGTTTCTGTCAATGCCGGTAACTTTCTCGTCCCAGCTCTCGCCGTCCTCGAAGGCGGCCTTAGTTTTGTATGGGCAGTTCTCGCCACTGTATTTGGAGCAAGTCTTGCATTTCTTTTCGTGTCTTACCTTTCTTTTCCAGGGGCACGTCGAGGTATCCCTTCACAGTATGCAGTAAGAGCTTTTGTTGGTCTGAAAGGAGCTCAATACTTCGCCTCTCCCGTAAGAACCATCACGTCGCTCTATTGGTTTGCTGTCCAAACCATTGGAGGTACTTATATGGTTGTAGAGCTGATGAAACGTGCTTTTTCAATCGACCTTCTTTTTCTACCAACATCTCTATTTCTCGCTTCAGTAATGGCTTTACTTGCATTAATAGGATTCAATGCCGTCAAAAAAGCCACAAGGTACTTTCTCCCTCTTCTATTTGCCGGAGCAGTTGCCATGTTTTTTGTGTATTCTCAGACTCCTATTAACGGGAGCAGTTACTCAACCGTTCTATCAGTTAAACACGGTCCTGAACTAGGCTCTTTCTTTTTCTTTGCCAGCCTCGCTTTTGTGCAGTATGTATCAGGTGTTAGTAGTTCTTCAGACATGGCAAGGTACGCAAAATCCACTCAGCATGCATTCTGGGGAATCTTCTCAGGAAATACGATTGGTTTCACATTAACAGCACTACTCGGGGCCTACACCGCTTCAGTAGCTAGCACGTGGAACCCATTTTTAATCACGAGTCAACAAACACAGTCACCACTCCTATTGATACTCATTTTTGCTTCAGCCCTTTGCTCGATGATTATGATTAACATTAGCAATGCTTATACAGGAGGATATAGTCTGCTTAATACATTCCCTTCTCTTGGTCGAGTAAAAAGTGCGGTATTACTAGGTTGTGCCGCTGTTATATTAAGTGGATTCCCTACTTTTGTTAACCAGGCCGAGTCATTCATTTCACTTCTTGGAGCCTTCGTTATCCCGTTATCAGCTGTAATCGTGACTGATTTTATTATTGTGAAAAAAGGAAGATTTACTTCAGCAATGCTCCAGGAATTATCTGAGAAGGCCAATCTCTTGAATCGACCTGGGTTTGTCGCCATTTTAATTGGTCTTATCTTTTACATTATTCTTCCTGCATCCTATTCACCAGGTTTTCTCTCATTTTTCCTAACTGGTGGATGTTATCTCGCTTTTCGTTACTTCCCAGTTCGTTAATCATGGTGAAGTTCCATTCGAATCAGCAATCCAAAACGATCATAAATAAAAAAGTTCATGCGCTCAGCATGAACTTTTTGCTTTTTAATAATAACTTTTCCTGTCAGCTTTCCGTGGTAATTCTTTTGTTTTTTTATTTTCTTCTTGATCAATGACACCACTCTGATATGATTCACTCAACTGCTGATGCACGGCCATTTCGCCATTCTCATCGTAAATCAGTTCCTTTTTCTTATCAGCCATAAGACATCCTCCTATCATTTCGGACTTGCGCTTATATTGTTTCCAAAGCAAGGATGAAAAATGCTTCTAGAAATAGGATGATTGGAATCTGAAATCGGAATGGATGGTCACATAAATTTCGTTACAAGAGATTCTTTATTTATGGAGCTCACGGACAATATGCGGCAACTCCGGTAGCAGTAATCGCGACATTGCTAATTTGACTGCTCCTGAAGACCCAGGCATAGCAAATATTGCCGTTTCACCTGTCACACCACCAATGGCTCTACTAAGCATCGCTGGAGTACCAATATCATCTGTATAGCTAATCATGCGGAATAGTTCTCCAAATCCCGCAAGCTCCTTTTCGAGTATAGCTTCAACAACTTCATACGTAACATCTCTTTTGGATATTCCAGTTCCACCATTTAAAAGCACAACATCAACGCCTTTATCATCTATACCTTTTTGAATCGCATGGCGGATCTCTTCTTGTTCATCTTTTACAATTTTTCTTTGCCCAACCATATGACTGTTATCTTCAAGTAAGGAATAAATGACATCTCCACTTTTATCCGTTTCAACTGTCCTTGTATCACTCACTGTTATAATGAGAGCTCGAATCGATGGCGCATCTTTTTTGTGATCTTCTGAACTCATCCTACGTCCCCCTTTTCAAGCTCATTCAAGAACCGTTTCTGATAAAATTTATGTGCGGTTTCACTTACCGTTCGCGCAAATCTATAGTTCACTCCCGCTCCAATGGCAATTCCAAGAAGCGGTATTCCTTGAATTACTTTTTTCCTTAACATCATAAGAACAGTTCCCTTTATAATTTGCTTCATTGGCCCTTGTAGCCAATTTCCGTCTGCAATTTCTTCAGGTCCTTCATAAAAATAAGGATGCGTTTGCTCATGCTTTATCTCTTCCTCTAACGCTTTCCAGGCTTGTTCTTGTAGCACTTTCGGTAATGTTGCCATGTGAAATACTTTAAGAGCGATCATCATTTCGGAAGGATAGTTTACTGGATAGCCATATGTCATCGCTATTAGCTGAACGGTACGCAAGTTAATAGCAAGTACAGCAGGTATATCAAGACCGAGCAGTAGAAAACTGCCCGTTCCAGCAAGTCCTCCTTGAGCCAATGATACCATTCGCTGACGGGCAATTTGTTGATCTGCTATGTAAACAAGGTGATCAATTGAGAGGGTTTTCATATCCTGAATTTGTTCAATTCTAGGATCAAATAACCTTGCATCCGTTAACAATCGATGACTGGCATCCACTTGCGATTGTGAGTTTTGTATAAGCGAATGCATATGAAAAAGAGCTGAATCAATTACAGCATACAAACGGTTTTTCGTTGGTGACTCTAGCTGATTAAGCTGATAGTCATACCATTTCTGGAAAGTGCGCTCTACGTCCGTTGCATGATGCGTAAAGTGCTCTTCCTCCCATTGAATTATGGCGTTCATTCTTTTTTGTTCTCTATCTGTCCACACCATTCGAATTCACTCCCTTACAACTCTTTCTTATATTGTAGCTTTTCCAATCAAAAACTTCCAACAAAGGTGGAATAAGGAGTAAAAAAAAGAACAGCGCATCTGTTAAGATACGCTGTTCCTCTAAAGTTTATTTTGAAAGCCTAACTGTATCACGCGCAATGACTACTTCCTCATTAGTAGGAATAATCATTACTTTGACAGGTGAGTGAGGGTAGTTAATGAAAGCTTCTTTCCCCTTCACCTTATTTAGAGCTGGATCCCAATATACGCCCATAAATTCAAGGCCACGAAGTACACGTGCACGAACTGCGTCACTATTTTCACCGATACCTGCTGTGAAAATAATAGCGTCTAGTCCTGACATGCGCGCAGCATAAGACCCAATGTATTTATGAATACGAGAAGTAAAGACTTCTAGTGCTAATTCAGCACGTTCATTTCCAGCTTCTGCTTTACTAGTGATATCGCGAAGATCACTTGAGAAACCAGACACTCCAAGAAGACCACTTTTCTTATTCAATGTATTCATAACTTCTTCTGCTGTTTGACCAGTCTTGTCCATAATAAATGGAATCAAAGCAGGGTCAATGTTACCTGAACGAGTTCCCATTGTTACACCAGCTAGTGGAGTGAAGCCCATTGATGTATCAATTGACTTTCCGCCTTGAATAGCTGCAATACTCGCACCGTTACCAAGGTGGCAAGAAAGAAGACGCAATTGATCAAGCGGGCGACCAAGCATTTCTGCCGCTCTCTCTGAAACATACTGATGGGAAGTACCATGGAAACCGTACTTACGAACACCATAGTCTTCATAATATTCGTATGGCAAACTATATAAGAATGATTGTTCAGGCATTGACTGATGGAAAGCTGTATCAAATACGGCTACAGATGGAACCTCTGGCAAAATTTCACGGAAAGCGCGAATCCCTACAAGGTTTGCTGGATTATGCAATGGTGCAAGCTCTGATACTTTTTCTATTCCAGCAAGCACATCTTCATTAATCAATGCAGAATCATTAAATTTCTCCCCACCGTGAACAACACGGTGTCCAACACCTTCAATTTCATCGTAAGAAGAAATGATTGAAAAGCTAATCAGCTTGTCTAGAAGCATTTTAACTGCTACTGCGTGATCAGGGATATCTGTGATTTCTTCTTTCTTTTCACCGTTCACTTCTATTGTAAAAATGGCGTCATCAAGGCCGATTCTCTCCACGAGTCCTTTAGTGATAACAGTTTCTTCCGGCATATTTAATAGTTGAAACTTCAACGAAGAACTACCGGCGTTGATTGCGATTATTTTCGCCATATGTGACAGCTCCTTTAATTCAATAAAATTAGAATACGACACGAAAATAGAAGGGTAAGACCCTTCTATCTTTAGCACTCTTATTATTTAAACACCCACCATCACTTTATTCAAGAAGAAAACCGCTTACATTCAAGTATTCCGTCAATTCAGATTTGTAAACGTTTCATAACCTTCAAGAAAGCTGTGAAAACCAACCGTTAATCTGCTGCATCATGTTCAACATCGCTTCACGATTGGAGAAAGATGGAAGTTTCGCCATCATGACTTGTTTAGGCTTTAACGTATGTTCTCCTTTTTTCTGAGTAACAAGAATACTTTTAGCTTGCGACTCATTCGCAAATAAACTTGTAGGCAATTGAATAATGCCGTGGATAACAGAGCGATCGTTTAGTAAACTCCTTACTTGCTTTGCTCCATCATCTCCAAAGAGAAAGTTTGGAATCATAAAGAAGAGCATACCAGACTCTTCCGTCATATTTAAGCTTTGTTCGATAAGAAGATGGTGAACGTAAGACATCCCTTCTTCTGCTTTTAATTCGTATTTTGTAGCTGCTTCCTCATGAGGATAGTAACCAACAGGTAAATCAGTTACGATCGTATTAACCTGGGGAATATAAAGTGGCTTTACGCTATCCTGGTGAAGAAATTCTACCTGGTGTTTTTGCAAATTCGCATTAACAAAACCTAAATGTAATAAAAGATCATCTGGTTCCGCCCCGAATGCTTCAACTTTCTCACCTTCTAATTGGTTTAAAACAGAAGTGAGTAAATTTCCTGTTCCTACTGCAGGATCAAGAATTTTCATTTCCTCTATATTTAATACATCTTTATATTTTTTCACAAGATAACCGATTAAATGCGCAACACTATCTGGAGTCATGGCATGATGAGGCTGAATTCCTTTCTTCATCCCTTTCAGAAGTGCAAGCTGGATCCCTTTACGCACTGTTTCTTTCTTAGCACCATCAAGATCACATGAATCATAAAGAGCTTTAAGACGGACAACTGTATCCGTATCTAGTTCCTCTTGTAATACTTTATTTTCGAATATGTTCAAACCTGTCTCAACGAGAGCTTCAAGATACGACATTTCCAATTTATTTTGAATAACTAGCGTCGATTCATCAAGCACGTTATATAAATTTTCTACAGTTAGTTCGGTCATTGATTGGCCTCCTATCAGTTCGCCGTCTCTATTGTAAACAGTCTTGAGTTCTTTCGCAACATCGGAAGATCATCTGTTACGAGAGAGACTATTTATACTTTGCAAAAGTTTATGGCTAATCGAGAGTTTTTTACACTAACGTCTATGAATTATAGATCACAAAACAATTCCTTTAAAAAAGGACTCCGATCATATCATCGAAGTCCTTGCCATGTTTGTTTACATTATTCAGCTTGCTTAGCGGCATTAAGTGCAGCGTCATAATCTGGGTGATTTGTTGCTTCACTAACATATTCTGTGTATACAACTTCGTCCTTACTGTTTACTACGAAAACAGCTCTTGCTAATAAACGAAGCTCTTCCATCGCTACGCCAAAAGCTTTACCAAATGAAAGATCGCGATGATCAGATAAAGTAATAGCATCTTCAATTCCAGCAGCACCGCACCAGCGCTTCTGTGCAAATGGGAGGTCAGCGCTAATTGTTAACACTTTCACGTTATCAAGCTTAGCAGCTTCTTCGTTAAATTTACGTGTTTGAGCATCACAAACGCCTGTATCTAGTGATGGTACGACACTAATGAGACGAATACCTGCATAATCATCAAGCGTTTTTTCAGATAGATCATTAGCAAGAACAGTAAAATCAGGCGCTTTGTCCCCTGCTTTTACTTCTTCCCCTAAAAGTGTCATCGGCGTTTCTTTAAATGTAATATTAGCCATGTTCATACCTCCTTCATAATTGGTCGTATGTACGACTGTTTTCATCATATATGCCATCGCTTCTGATTTCAAGAAATCAGCTAAGGCTTTCTAACTCAGTTTTTATGAATCAGAGGTATTTATGTTCGATTAATGCGACTTAGTTTTCTAGAATAACCCACAATGGCAGAAGAATCGAATCTAAAGACCATTTAAAAAAGCTACTTTAATTAAAAGTAGCTTAAAAATCCAAATCCTGCTTATCGTCATCCTGCTGTCTCTTATGACCACGGAAGAGGTGTTTTCCTTGGGATGTATGTCGCGAAGATTGTGAATCGCTTTGGTGATCGTTTCCTCTTCTCCCCTTAGTCTCATGATTCATATTCTGAAGAATGCTTTGTACTTTTTCAATTGCCTGTGGGGCAAGATCGAGCAATCTCTCATAAAGATGTGTGGTGTTATCAAGGTGTATCATCTTTATATCGCCAGCACTTACAATTAAAAACGCAATTGGCGTTATGGAAACACCACCACCACTACCTCCACCAAAAGGATCGCCTTTGCTTTGCCCTTGCTGATCACGCTGATTGGACTGTTGCTTTAGCATAAATTCACTACCACCAGCAGCAAATCCAAATCCAACCTTTGACACCGTTAGAATGACGCTTCCATCAGGGGTTTCGACAGGATCACCTATAATCGTGTTTACATCAATCATGTCTTTCAGATTTTCCATTGCAGTCTGCATAAGTCCTTCAATTGGATGTTCAGGCATTTTGTGTTTTCCTCCTTCACTTACTAAACCGCTAAGCCTCCTGCACATTCTTTTGAGACTTCATTAATTTAATTGCCGCGATCATAGCATGCCCCAGTTTAAATGTAATCATGCATCGTATATAAGTTTGAATCGTTTTCACTTCATAAATTGGTGTTACGATGAGTTGAGGGACTGAATGAAGATTAGAGTAATGTGATAGAAGTGTGAAGATAGCGACTTTTGTATTCATAATCAGTTCAGCTACTACTGCAGTACTTGCCGCGTTTCCCATTCCAAAATTTGTTTCCCATTGAATCGTTCGAAATCGCGTCTTCCTAAGAAAAAACAAAACAGATGTTTTAGCCCCAAGCGTTTTTTTCAGTAACTGGATGACCTCTTTGAGATCACCTTTTAGCCCCTCTTCTTCTTTGCTTGCTTTGACAGCCTCTTCCCCACCTTCTAATAACGTTTCAAGTGGTATGGTTGTCTCATAAATAACTAATCCGAAGAGGGCTTTCACCGCTATTTGAATTTCTTCAACTGAAGAAGAGTGTTCTATTGTGAACGTTACTCTTACTGTCGAAAAAACAATAAGGGGTAAGGAGGCGATCACTAATAAGCCAAATATAGCAACAATAATAATAATCAATGAATAGCCTCCTCCCATATACCTTTCTATTTTGAGACAGTATTCATGAAAATAGAGTATAAAATAAACCTGCCCAATATGGACAGGTTTATTCATTCAGTATCTTCCTATTCTTCGTGCACAACAATTGTATCAGCGAACAAATCATGGATTCCTTGTTTCTTTTTCGTAAAAGCAACGACAAGGAAACCAACAAATAAGATTGTCTTACTAATAAATCGTCCAATACCTTCTCTAAAAATAACCGTTCCCCATGTTAAAGTCGTACTTTTAACAGAGGTTACCCTTAAACCAAAAAGCATTTTCCCTAGCGTTTGAGATAAGAACTTAGTCATCAGTATAAAATAAGCGTAATACACGATACCTGTTAATATCGCCTGTAACGGCAGATAGGCAGGTTCATTTGCAGGAAGATCAAACCCTCTGATCATAGGAGTAATCAGAATTCCATTCAAACTTGCTACAACAATAATATCAACTAAATATGCCCAAAAGCGCATCCAGAAGCCAGCAAAACGTTCGTGCTTCACTTCTTTCTCTAACGATGCGGGAGAGGCAGTCGTACTCATTGTTTCATCCATTCTACCTGCCTCCTTATTCAGAATATAAATACATTAACTCAGGGGATTGTGGAGTGGATAATAACTGCTGGATGCCTAAGAGATCTTTATCAGGTCCCATGAGCTTAGCCGCCGTCATTTCAAAGAGAGAGTTTAATCCTAAGTTTTGCTTATATTGAACCACTTGTAACTTACGATCCCCCACGTCTTCTTTCATACCGGCAATTGTATCTTCAAGATTTCCCAGGTCATCAACAAGGTTAACTTCCTTCGCTTGCCTTCCATCATAAATTCTTCCGTCAGCAAGCTCCCTCACTTTACTTTCATCCATTCCTCTACCTTCACTAACTACCCGAACGAATTCATCATATGAATTATCAATCATTGATTGGAGAATGTCCCGTTCTTCATCAGTCATTTCACGACTAGGAGACATAATATCTTTATGTGGACCGCTCTTAATTGTCTCCCACTTCACTCCTACCTTCTCAGCTAGTTCTGCATAGTTCATCGACTGCATAATAACACCGATGGAACCTGTAATCGTGGAAGGACTCGCAACGATTTTATCAGCTGGAGCTGAAATATAATAACCCGCAGAAGCCGTCATGCTTCCCATTGATACATAAATGGGTTTATCCGTTTTCTCTTTAATCTCTAAGAGCTTATCATGAATCTCTTCACTTTCTACTACCCCGCCGCCTGGCGTATTAAGTCTTAAAATGATGCCTTTAACACTGTTGTCTTCCCCAGCATGCTCCAAACGTTTCATAAACACAGCATGATTGTATCCAGACTGTGGAAGAAAACTAGTGTTTGCGCCAGTGTCTTGAATAACTCCTTCCACATTCAAAACCGCAATCTTATTCGAACTACTACCTTCTTCAATAACCGTCTCTGCAAATTGGTCCGTTGCGCTCATTTCTTCTTGCCATCCTCCAAATGCCAGACTAGAAACAAAATTAAACCCGATTGATACGATAATCAAAACAACGGTAATGCCGAGGGCGATCCATCGTTTTCCATTCATAGTAAGCCTCCTCTATATCCTGATGCTATCTTATGTACGATGAAGCCAACTTATTGGTTTCATATTTTTGAGAATACCATACAAAATAAGGAATCGCACTCCTTAGAAGTGTTTGAACAAATTTAGTGTGACGAGATAGGGAACCATAGAAAGTACACTTTACTCTTCTTTCCGCAATCGTTCATAGCCTTGAATAATCGAACGAAATCATAATTTTTTCTTTTTTCTAAAAAGGGATAATGATAAAGTAAAGAAGACAAACAGATAGACAGGGAGGAATTCACATGCCAAATCGACGGAATTTGTTTTTTTTCTATAAGCAGTCAAAAGAAATTCAGGAGAAAGTAGAACCCTTAAAGGCACTAGCAGAAAAAAACGATTTTCATATCGTAGAAACCCCTGAAGAGGCAAGCATTATTGCAAGTATTGGAGGAGATGGCGCTTTCCTTCAAGCCGTTAGAAAAACAGGTTTCAGAGAAGATTGCCTTTATGTAGGAATTTCTACTGGTGAGCTCGGATTTTATTGTGATTTCCACATCGATAACATCCAAAATATGGTGGGAGACATTTTATCAGAAGGCATTGAAGTTCGCCGTTACCCGACGATTGAAGTAAAAGTGAACAATGAATCATCCTTCTATTGCTTGAACGAGTGCACCATTCGTTCGTCAATTATTAAGACACTTGCCATGGAAGTTTATGTGGAAGATTTTCACTTTGAAACATTTCGTGGAGATGGTCTCATTGTTTCTACACCAACAGGAAGCACGGCGTATAACAAGTCCGTAAACGGTGCTGTGGTAGATCCTAAGCTTGCTTGTATGCAAGTAAGTGAACTCGCTTCACTAAACAATAATCATTACCGAACGCTTGGCTCTCCTTTTATATTGAGTGATGAGAGAACGCTTTCTCTTCAAGTTATTCAGGATGGTAATGATTATCCTGTTATTGGTATTGACAACGAAGCAATGAGTATTCAGCATGCTCAGGAAATTCAAATTCATATCCCAGAAAAACGCATTAAAACGGTTAAGCTTAAAAACAATTCTTTCTGGCATAAAGTTCAAAGAAGTTTCCTCTAAACGAAAGAAGCGCCGCAAAAATGTGCGGCGCTTCTTTTTTATTGACTATGTTAACGAACATCGTTGAACTTCGGCTCATTTACGATCGGTGATAACCAATCGCTTTAAGCTAAAAAACCGAGTTATCAACAATATAAGCTCACATAGATTTTTATTAGTAAAGAATTTTTCTATAAGAGAGAACCACGCTCTTTTTGATAAACAATTGTTTCATCAATCACTGTCATAACAGCCTCTGTTTCAAGAATAAGGTCTGGATCACAATTAAAAATATCGCGATTTAATACAGTGAAATCCGCTTCAAAGTTCTCTTTAATCAAACCTCTTTCATGTTCTCTTCCAATTGCAAACGCACTTCCTTTAGTAAAAAGTGAGACGCTCTCAAACACAGATAATTTCTGTTCAGGATAATATCCACTATGTGTTTCCTCAGGACGCTTTCGCGTAACTGCTGCATGAATACCTAATAATGGATTCACAGGTTCAATCGGTGCATCTGATCCACCTGCAATTGGGACGCCGCTATCAAGCAGCGTTTTCCACGCAAATGACCATGTCATTCTTGCTTCGCCGAGACGCTCCATTACCCATGGAAAATCCGAAGCGACAAATCTTGGCTGAATATCAAGAATAACTGAAAGTTCTTTTAATCGTTTCAACAAATCATCACGCATGACCTGCGTATGGATAAGGCGATCTCTAAGCCCATATGGAGCAGGATACTGTTCAATCGCTTCAATTGCATACTCGAGTGCCAGATCACCAATCACATGAATAGCAACAGGCATACCATGAACCCTTGCTTTCTTCACAAGTTCGGCAAGTCCTTCAATGCTATGAATCGCAACTCCTGACGTATCAGGAGAATCATTGTATGGATCGCTCAATAAAGCAGTACGTCCACCAAGTGCGCCATCAGCAAAAATCTTCATCGCACCTAGCTCCACATAATTTGTTCCATCACCGAAACCTAATCCTTGCTTGCGCATCTGCTCGATTACTTCATGATGGACTAATAAATTAGCTCTAAATTTACGTTGTCCGTTGATAACATTTACAAAAGTCTCATAAGTACGTTTAAAACCACCATAGTAATTTAGATCTTCACTATGACCACCCGTAACGCCTTTCGCTACAAGGTCATCGACTGAGCAAGACAGAGCTTTTTCAAGGTATTCAGTACTTACTTCAGGCATAGCATCCTTCACTAGTTCCTGGGCACGATCCAATAAATAACCAGTTGCTCTGCCTTCATTATCTCTCATGATTACGCCACCTTCAGGATCTGGTGTATCATCCGTTATACCTGCAAGATCAAGGGCTATCGAATTCGCAAGTATGGCATGTCTACACACTCTTGTTAACATCATTGGATTATTTGGAGCAATATCATCTAATTCATCACGGTGGAAGATTTTGCGGTCCTGAAAGTTGTTTTCATTCCAACCTTCCCCAATCACCCAGTCAAATGAGGCTGTATCATTCACTTTGTTAATCAGATGTCTTTTCATCTCTTCCGCTGAAGTAGCCTCAGATAAATCGAGACGCAGAAGTTTTTCTCCATGTCCAATCATGTGGAGATGACTATCCACAAAACCAGGAATCATGACATTTCCTTTTAAATCATGCTTTTCTGTCATTTCCTTCTCGAACATAGAGGTTAGTTCTGATTTAGACCCGACCTTTTTGATACGGCCATTTTCTGTATAGACGGCTTCTACCGTTTCATTTTCATGTTCAAGCGTATAGATCTTACCACCAAACCAAAGCGTTCCCACTGATGTTCTCTCCTTTATGTAAATGTAAATTGTGAGCTAATTGTATCATTCCTCATATAAACTGTGAATCTTCTGGTTTTTCATCAAACTCTTGGTTGATTTTTCAATCATGATACAATAAGAATAACAAAGAGTATATGCAAGACAATTGTTGAAGGTGAGGAAATCTCGTTGAAAAAGAAAATCTTATTTACAGGTGGCGGCTCTGCAGGGCACGTTACAGTTAATTTAGCACTAATTCCTCGTTTCTTAAAAGACGACTGGGATATCCATTATATCGGTTCTGAGAACGGCATTGAACGTCAGTTAATTGAACCTGTCAAAGGGGTTACTTATCATCATGTTGCTACCGGAAAGCTAAGAAGATATTTTGACTGGAATAACTTCAAAGATCCTTTTAAAGTAATTAAAGGCGTAGGAGAGGCTTTTTCCATTATTAAACGTGAAAAGCCTTCTGTCATTTTCTCTAAAGGTGGATTTGTATCTGTACCTGTCGTAATCGCCGGAAAGATGAATGGAGTTCCTGTCATTATTCATGAATCTGATTTAACACCGGGACTCGCTAACAAAGTAGCCATCCCTTTCGCCTCAAAGGTATGTACAACTTTCCCTGAAACGGTAAACCATTTACCTGAAAGCAAAGCGGAATATATCGGCGCAGTTGTTCGTGATGAACTGAAAAGTGGCAAACGCTCCACTGGCCTTTCTTTTGCCGGATTCACTGGGACAAAGCCTGTTATGTTAATTATGGGCGGAAGTCTTGGTGCAAAACGAATCAATGAAGCTGTTCGCAATCAGTTAGATGAGCTTTTACAAACATATGATATTCTCCACCTTACCGGTAAAGGGCAAGTGGATGGAAATTTGCAAATGCAGGGGTATAAGCAATTCGAGTATGTAACAGATGAACTTCCTCACTTATTAGCCATGGCTGATTTAATTGTCTCAAGAGCTGGTTCAAATTCTATTTTTGAGTTCCTTGCATTGAAAAAACCAATGTTGCTCATCCCATTATCAAGAGCTGCAAGTAGAGGGGACCAAATTTTGAACGCCCAATCGTTCCAGAAATCAGGCTATGCGAATGTTCTATTGGAGGAAGATTTATCAGACGCTTCTTTCTTAAAATCCGTACGTGAAACATTTGAGAACCGCTCGACATATATAAAAGCAATGGAACAGGATAATGCAGGAGATCAGGCAAATAAGATTGAAGCTTTAATTAAAAATAAAGCAAAAAAATAAGAAGAAGACCTCAAAGGTCTTCTTCTTATTTTTTACTGTATCCTCTATTCTAAGACGCCCCAAGAGTTTCTTTTTGACGAAGTTCGATTCTTCTAATTTTACCTGAAGTTGTTTTCGGAAGTTCTTCAATAAATTCAACTTTTCTTGGATATTTATAAGGCGCAGTTAGCTCTTTCACATGATCTTGTAGTGTACGAACTAAAGCATCTCCCGCTTGATTGGGATCTTTCAGTACAATATACGCTTTTACTATATTACCGCGAACTTCATCAGGACTTGCGACGACCGCACACTCCTGTACAGCCGGGTGTTTCACAAGAGCATCCTCTACTTCAAATGGTCCAATTGTATATCCGGAGCTAATGATAATATCATCACCTCTACCTTCAAACCAAAAGTAACCATCCTCATCTTTGGAAGCTTTATCCCCCGTTAAGTAATAGTCACCTCTGTAGGCCATTTGCGTACGCTCCTGATCCTTATAGTACCGTTTGAAAAGAGCAGGTACATCCTTATGGACGGCAATGTCCCCCACTTCTCCAAATTGGACAGGTTGACCATCTTCATTAATAATATCCACTTGATTACCAGGTGTTGGTTTCCCCATTGAACCTGGCTTTACTTCCATGCCTTTTAGAATGCCAACAAGTAATGTATTCTCAGTTTGACCATAGCCGTCTCTGACATCAACCTGAAAATATTTTCTAAACGTATCAATTACTTCACGATTAAGCGGCTCACCAGCTGAAACGGCGCTTCTGAGAGCAGGCAATTTGTACCTAGTTAAATCATCTACCTTTGCCATTAAGCGATACTCTGTTGGTGTACAACATAAAACATTAATATCATATTCTGAAAGAAAAACAAGGTACGCTTCTGGATCAAATTTACCACTATAAACAAAACCAGTTGCGCCACTACATAATGTGGCAACAAAAGGGCTCCAAATCCATTTTTGCCACCCTGGTCCTGCAGTTGCCCAAACGTTATCTCCCTCATGAATATCGAGCCATGAGGCTGAAGAAGTTCTTAAATGAGCATATGCCCAACCATGACTATGAACAACGCCTTTAGGATTTCCCGTTGTTCCAGACGTATAGGAAAGGAATGCCATGTCTTCTCTTGATGTGGCCACACCAACGAAAGAAGCGCTTTCATTTTTAGCTTCATCCAGTAAAGATATCCATCCATTAGCACGATTGCCTACAATGAATCTATGTTCTAAAGAAGGCGCTTCGTCTTCTACACCTTCAAATGATTCAATAAGTTCTGCTTCACAGATAACTGCTTTTGCTTCAGCATGATTAATTCGATAGATCAAATCTTTTTTTCTCAACATTTCTGAAGAAGGAATTACGACAAGACCCGCTTTCAAACAGGCAATGTATACGGCATATGTATCAATTAACCTCGGCATCATGATCAAAACACGATCTTGACTTGTTAATCCCTGGGCAGTTAACGCGCCAGCGATGCGATTCGCCTTTTCAAATAAATGTTTATATGTAATTTCTTGAACTTCGCCTTGATCACTTCGCCATTTTAGGGCCACTTTATCTTCTTTAGAAGTAAAGCGCTCCATCTCGCTTGTTAGATTGTAATGTTCAGGTGCAATTAAGTCCTGCATTCTTATCCCCCTTTATTCTGCAATAATTACATTATACATAAAAGTATGAAAGTTTTGAACATTATTGCCGATAAAAAAGGAGAAGGTGTCTAATTCACCTTCTCCAAGCCATAATATTAAATTATTTGGAGTATCCTCCGAATTGCTGTTCAGATTGTTGAACAAGACGCTTCGTGATCTCGCCGCCAACTGAACCGTTTGAACGTGAAGTTGAGTCTGGACCAAGATTCACACCAAATTCAGAAGCAATTTCGTATTTCATTTGATCTAAAGCTTGTTGTACACCTGGTACAACAAGGTTGTTTGAGCTGTTATTAGCCATGAGTTGTTCACCTCCTTGACACTATCATTTGATAGAGAAGGGAGGGTTATTCTCATTAACTATTGGTAGTATGGTTAAATGTTGGAAGATTAAAGTAAGTCATCAAATGAATCATCTTTTTCCTTAATAACAATCGTTTCAACACCACTTACAGCCTCTTCTACTAATTCATCAATTGGTAAGTATTGTTCAAATTTATTTGCATGTTCCCGTTTTGGTTTTGTCTTAGGTGCATCTGGCAAGAACACCGTGCAACAGTCCTCATATGGCCGAATCGAGATATCATACAGGTCAATAGCCCTTGAAATCCTCATAATCTCAATTTTGTCCATAGAAATAAGAGGCCTTAGAACAGGATAATTTGTCACTTCATTAATTGTATTCATACTTTGAATCGTTTGACTTGCTACTTGTCCAAGACTTTCCCCTGTTGCAATGGCAAGTGCTCCACTTTTTTCCGCTAACTTTTCTGTGATTCGCATCATCATTCTTCTCATAATTGTCATGCTGTAATTATCAGGCATTTCTTTTTGAATTGATTTCTGTGTATTTGTAAACGGCACAATATGAAGGCGAATGTCTCCACCGTATCGAGAGAGAACTTTTACAAGATCCTCTACTTTCTGGCGTGAACGCTCACTTGTAAAAGGAGGGCTGTGAAAATGAACTGCTTCTACTTTTACTCCCCTTTTCATCGTTAAATAACCTGCGACTGGACTATCGATACCACCTGATAACATCAACATTACCTTATTATCTTGAGCAGTTGGAAGACCTCCAGCACCTTCTGAATTATCGCAACTAAGATAAGCACCATCTTGCTTCACTTCTACCTTCAATTCCATGTCAGGATTGTGGACATCCACCGTTAATTTTTCTGTGTTAGTAAGAACATAACCGCCTATATCGCGATTCATATCTTGTGATCGGTGTGGAAATTGCTTGAAAGGTCTCCTAACTGTTACTTTGAAAGTCATACTTTCATTACCCATTTGATCCTTAACAAGCTGTAATGCCTTTTCTTTAATAAGATCGAGATCGTGTTCTGTCTTGATGGCGACACTAAGGGAGTGAATGCCAAAAATCGTTTTTAGCTTCATAATTATCGGATCTGGATCCTCTCCATTCAACTTCACAATCATTCGGTCAAAAGATTGATGAACCTCAATGGATGGATAGTCAGACAATACCTGCTTCACTCTTTTTTTCAAAGCAGTGATAAATCCTTTTCTGTTTTTACCTTTAAGTGAAATTTCCCCGTAGCGAAGAATGATATGATCATACATAGCTATTACCTCATTACATGTTTTAGTTTAGGTATTACTTTTTGAAGCTCTTCAAGAAAGAATTCTACTTCCTCTATTGTTGTATCAAAAGAAAGGCTTATTCTAATAGCCGACTTTGCCCCTTGATCTGATAAACCAACAGATGTTAATACGTGACTTGCTGCTGCTGTTTTAGAAGAACACGCCGAACGAGTTGACACATAAATTTCTTTTTCCTCAAGCGTATGAATCAATACTTCCGGCTTAATACCAGGGACTGAGAAATTAACAATATGCGGAGCACCTAATCGAGTACTATTTAACTTCACGCCTTCAATATCGGAGAGTTCTTTTAGCAACAGCGTTTGTAAAGTTTTTAACTTCTCCTTTTGAGCATCCGCTTTCCCTAAATATAATCGAAGAGCCTTTGCCATCGCGACAATTCCAGGACCATTTTCTGTACCTGAGCGAATGTCGCTTTCCTGTCCCCCTCCTGAAAGCAGTGGAAATAAAGACAGTTTATCTCGTTTTATTAATACCCCATTACCTTTTAGCCCATGAAATTTATGCGCCGAATAAGAGACTAAATCCGCTTGTACTTCATTGAAATTGAGTGGCACCTTACCAATTCCCTGAACATCATCAATATGAAAGAAAGCACGTGATTTTTGTTTAATCAACTTTCCCGCTTCTTTTATTGGTTGAATGGCACCAATCTCATTATTCACGTGCATAATAGAAACAAGAATGGTTTCAGAAGTGAGCGCCTCATCAAGATCATCTAGAGAGATTTCTCCTTCTCTGTTAACAGGTAAATACGTCACTTCAAATCCCATGGATTCAAGCTGCCGGAAGGACTCTAAAACGGAAGCATGTTCTATACTCGTAGTAATGAGGTGCTTACCTCGATTCATATATTGAAGTGCTGAACCTTTAATAGCCAAATTATTACTCTCAGTTCCACCAGAAGTAAAAATGATTTCATTCATTTTTACTTGTAACAAATCTGAAATACTCATTCTCGCTTGTCGAAACAAGCGCTCTGCTTCTCCACCTTTTCGATGAAGAGAAGAAGGATTAGCGAAAAAATTTTCAGCTGCTTTTCGGTATGCATCAAGTACTTCTTTATAGGGCTGCGTTGTAGCACTATTATCCAAATAAATCATATTATGACACCTTCAGTCATCTTATATTTCCAACTAATAATCCTACCATAGGTCAAACAAATCACCAAATCAAATATTCTAGACAATGAGATAGATTCATCATTTTGTTCGTTACGCTAAGAATGGTTATGATTACCAAAGTCGAACGAACGCTGCTAGACTGGCGGATAAATTATTTGAATTATTAATCATTTTGGTTTTGTTATGATTTGTCGATTAATTGTGTTAATATGAAGTCCGAAAATTAGGACATGTTAAACAGTTTAATCAGGAGGCCCTTATGAAGTTGAAATTATCAAATAAAGACATTTTGACAATAGGATTAATGCTTTTTGCTCTTTTTCTCGGAGCAGGAAACATGATTTTCCCACCCGCGCTCGGACATTCTGCTGGCAATAATATTTGGGTAGCAACGGCTGGATTTCTCATCACAGGTGTTGGACTTCCTCTCTTAGGCGTTACGGCAATTGGGCTAACGGGTGGAAACTTAAAAGATATTGCTTCTAAAGTTCACCCGACTTTCGGATTTGTATTCACTGCGATACTCTATCTTGCGATTGGGCCATTCTTTGGAATCCCACGTACCGGGACGGTAGCATTTGAAATTGGTGTCGTGCCATTTTTGAATGAATCAACGAATGCTACCGGGATGCCATTATTTATCTATACAATTATTTTCTTCGGTATCACGTTTTGGTTATCACTGAATCCTTCAAGATTAGTGGATCGAGTGGGAAAGATCTTGACACCTTTATTACTTCTAGTTCTTGGAAGCTTAATCGTAGGAGCTTTTATCCATCCTCCAGGTCCACTTTCAGCTCCTTCAGCGAAGTATGAGGACGGCGTTTTCTTTAAAGGTTTCATTGAAGGATATCTTACGATGGATGCAATTGCAGCCCTTGTATTTGGAATTGTGGTGATTCAAGCCGTCAAGGATAAAGGCATCACAGATCGAAAAACCATTTCCATCGCTGTATTGAAAGCTGGAATCCTAGCAGCAATAGGGTTAACGGGTATTTATTTATCACTTGCCTATATAGGAGCTACAAGTGTTAATCTTCTTGGTTCAGTTAATAACGGAGGAGAAATCCTCTCTAGCGTTGCGAGTTACCTGTTCGGCTCATTTGGCACACTTCTTCTTGGAGCCGCGATTACATTTGCTTGTTTAACAACATCTGTAGGACTAGTAACGGCATGTGGCGAGTATTTCTCAAAAACGTATCCAAAGCTTTCTTATAAGTTTGTCATTCTGATCGTTACAATTTTCAGTGCTTTTGTGGCAAACCTTGGACTGACTCAATTGATTACATTTACATTACCTGTTTTAATTGCGATTTATCCTGTAGCAATTGTATTGATCTTCTTAACATTCATGAGCTACCTATTTTCTATCCATCACTACGTTTATAGGGGGGCTATCATTTTGACAATCCTTATAAGCGTTCCCAACGCCCTTGAGGGCGCCGGGATTATAATGCCTGGGATTACCATACTACAGAAGCTCCCACTCTATAGTGATGGTGTAGGATGGATTGTACCCGCTATCATAGGTGGAATAGTAGGATGGATAATGTCTAAGAAAGATAGAACATCATAAGTTTTTCTAACGCAGACAATTTGTCTGCGTTTTTTTAAAAGAAAAATGCTTATCACAACAAAAAAACTCTCCTCAAGGAGGAGAGTTATGATTTAACAGGTTCTCTAACATCATCTTTCAACGATTGAAGCACTTGAGGATCAACCTTTTCAATGGCAGCTTCAGCCGTTGATAAAGCTTCATCGTACTCATATTGTCTGAAGTGATCCTCTGCTTTTTGAAGCAGTTCATCTACACTTCTGTGCTTCCCTCGATATCGATTCCCAAACTGAATCAAGCGTTCAGTCAGAATGGCGTCTTCGACAAGCTTTTTTGTTATTTCAGTACTATGTTCTACCGCACGTTCAGCATCAGAAAGCACTTCATTAATTTGATAAATATCAAGCGGTACGTCTGAAAGACGATCACTTAATTCTACAATGATATCCTCTGCCAGTTCATAACCATCTAAATATGATTCTGGAATACCTGGTAGATTACTTAACTTCATCATTCTTCTTGATTCAATTAATCTTCTCTTCAAATCTTTAATCGTCTCAAGCGCTTTAAGCTCATCTTTTCTTAACATATGCAAATTCTCTTTTTGAATTTGCATTTCATGATCAATTGTAGCAAGATCTTCTTTTAAGGAAAGCACCGTTTCAGCAAGTGTCGTAAATGCCTGCTTATTGCCTTCAACTGCTTCGATAACAGCATTAAACCGAATATGCATATCAGAAATCTTTTTCTCAATTTCCTTAATCATTTTCAATTCCTGTTCCTCTAAACGGTAGCTAAGCTGCACAACATTCGTTTCTTCTTGCAAGTCTTGAAAGTGATTATTTGTTTTAAGCAGCTCATGTTCAAGCTCCTCTACTTTCTCCGTAACAAGATGCCTTGCATCTACTTCAGATTCCAATTGATCATAAAGTCCTTCAATATTCCTTCGCACTGTATCAATTTCTATCTTGATCTCTTCGACTTCCGTCTTCTCAATAGCCGAATCCCATCTGACTAAATCCGATTCGACGTGTTCAATATGATCTTGAATTTCCAAATGATCAAGTACATAGCCTTCAGACTCCATCACGGAAGTTCCATCTTCAAGCTCTTTTAGTTGAGAAGGTATCTGCGTATGCACAAGCGCTATTAATTCTGGTGTAACAGAAATTTTTTCCTGAACAGCTGTTAACCGCTCTTGGATTTCTTTCAACACACTTCTAGCTTCAAGATAGTTACCTTCTTCGGTTAGTTGTTCATAACGCTTAAGATTTTGTTTAAGTTCTTCGAGTTCAGCTTCTAGTGTAGGATAAGCCTTACCAAGTGAACGATTTTGTGAAAGAAGTCGCTGTTTGGCTTCCCTAAACACCTCTTGAACGGAGACAATTTCTGTTCTATTCTGCTCTTCACTCGAAACGAGCTCATTAATATCTTCTAACATCAGTTCAATCCGCTTTTCAATTTGTTCTAATCGTTCACGTGTTTCAACTAATGTTGCTTTCGCTTTTCTAAAGCGATACCTCTCAGCAGCTTCTTCGGTATCCATAAGCTGCTCTTCCAAGTTGGGAAGCTTAACTGCTACGATCTCATCCCACTCTTCACGCCATTTTTCAAATTTTTCTTCCGTTTGACCTGACATTGTTAGACCTTTCACCTTCGAAATCTCATCGGTCACAGGTCTGTTTAATATATCAATCTTCCATTCTTCTAGACGATCGATTTCATTGTATATTTTTCTTCTAGCAAAAGTGCCGTATAAAATGACGGCAACAAGTAAAATAATCGCAATGACAATATACTCCAACGGAAGCACCCCTTCTTCCACATCATCAATTTATGTATACATGCTAAAACAGCAGTCTAAATCATCAGATATAGATCTTTTATAAACGAATATGTACGAATTTCATCAATGTTTTTATGATACCATGTAATTACCTCTTTGACTAAATAAATTCAATATTCGACAACTAAAATCCTTGATTTTATTATAAACTTTTTCATTTATTGAAAGAAGGTGCTTTTGGATGATTATTTCATATGATGGACACATACACTCTCCATTTTGTCCACATGGATCAACAGATTTATTTGAGGATTACGTAGAAGCTGCTATTCAGTTCGGTTACAAAGGCATGACATTTACTGAACACGCTCCTCTCCCACAAAATTTCCATGACCCTGTTCCAAATCAAGATAGCGGAATGAAATGGGAAGTACTAGAAAACTACTTTGAAAATATTCAGCAGCTAAAACATAAGTTTAAGGGAAAAATTGAAATTAACTGTGGACTAGAGGTTGATTTTATTGAAGGCTATGAAGAAGAGACAAGACAGTTTCTTAATACAGTAGGACCACAATTAGATGATGCGATTCTTTCTGTTCATTTTTTGAAAGAAGGAACAAACTATACTTGCCTTGACTACAGTCCAGAAGCTTTTGAACAACTAATTGCTTCATTGGGTTCCGTTGATAAGGTCCACCAAAAGTATTACGAAACGTTATTGAAGTCAGTCCATGCTGATCTAGGAAAGTATAAGCCTACTCGAATTGGACATATAACTTTAGCAAATAAATTCCAGAAAAAGCACCCGTCTAAAAGTTCCTTTTTCTCGGAAATCTCTACGTTACTAGATGCGATTAAAGGAAAGGGCTTTTCATTAGATTATAATGGAGCCGGAACAGTGAAACCTTTATGTGAAGAGCCATATCCAACTGACTGGGTTATACGTGAAGCAATAAAACGAGAAATCCCTCTCGTCTATGGCTCAGATGCCCATAGCGCAAAAGGGATTGGTCAAGGAGCAGAACGACTTATTACACACTCTCTACAATCACCAAATTTTCTTAGCCGTTCATAACGAACGGCCTTGCTTCCCAAATTCCAGTCTTACAAATATATCGTTCTATCCATTCATTTAATTGTTTCGTATATCGTTCAATAAAGTAATGTTCATTTGGCTGAATATGATGCACTTCTAGAATATATTGAGGTTGCAAAAACGGCATAGAAAGCATGCCTCTCATTTGCATGATGATATAATCAATGGATTGTGGACGAAATTCCTCCCTTGCAAACCCCACCTCAAATATTTTGCTAAAGTAATACTTTTCTCTTGCTAGATAAGTGGTCATGATTTCCCGAACAAGCACTGAATCAAAGGTGATCTCTCGAAGTACAAACCTGGCGAGTTGCCTATTCTGATACTGATACTCCATAATCCTTTCAATAGCTTCAGCGAGACAGCTCCTGGCAGATCGCGCGTCCAGCTGCTGATATACTTTTTCGAGTTCCTTTACATACCCTTCTAAAAATGACGTCATTAGAAACTCAGCTAACCCCTTTTTGCCGTTAAAATAATACGAAATTAGGGCAACATTCACATCCGCTTTACCCGCTATATCTCGCACTGAAGTACCGTTAAAACCCTTTGTATTGAAAAGTTGAATGGCGGCCTGTATGACACTTCGCTTCGATGCTGTATCTCGCTCCTGTTTCACTAGGAACCACCTCCAAATAATACGATCTAAATTACTGATTCGGTAATAACATAGGCAATCCTTTATTAATCGTACGACAAAATATGTGTATTAATCTGCAAGATTTGATATGATGTTCATAATTTCGATGTAAGGAAGAGGTGTTTTGACATGTTTGAAGTCGAATCCTATTCAGGCAAAAGAGAAAAAGATTATCAAATGGTAATTAAACAACTAAGAGCACTGCTAGATGGTGAAACAAATCAGCTCGCTAATCTTGCAAATGCCTCTGCTTTATTAAATCAGTTTCTAACAGATGTCAATTGGGTTGGATTCTATTTATACGAAAAAGAGACCGATCAACTTGTGCTCGGACCTTTCCAGGGACTTCCAGCATGCGTTCGTATTCAGAACGGTAAAGGAGTCTGCGGCACAGCATCTAAAGAAGGCAAGACGATGCGAATTGGCAATGTTCATGATTTCCCCGGACATATTGCATGTGACGCTGCTTCACAATCTGAAATTGTAGTGCCAATGTACACTTCAGATAAACTCCTCGGAGTGCTTGATATCGATAGCCCTAAAGTTGGCCGTTTCGATGAATTGGATCAGGAGTATTTAGAGAAATTTACTGAAGCATTGCAAGATTTTCTTTAGAGTTAAAGTAATGTGTTTTGAACCTATACTACTTAAAAAGCCATTAGAGAAATTCTCTAATGGCTTTTTTTAGTTCTCTAACGCTTGAAGAATATCTTCCCAAATATCCTCCCATGCTTCAAGACCAACAGAAAGGCGAATAAGAGTTTCACTAATCCCCATTCTTAATCTCTCCTCTTCCGGGACAACGGCATGTGTCATTGTAGCGGGATGTTGAATCAGGGTTTCAGCATCCCCGAGACTAACAGCTATTTTAATCATATTAAGTCTATTCATGAAGGCTTGGGATTCTTTCTTTTCCCCCGCAATTTCAAAACTAATTAAACCGCCTGAGCTCTTCATTTGTTTTTGAGCAATAGCATACGATGAAGATTCTTCCATACCCGGATACATCACGTTCGTTATGGCAGGATGCTCAGCTAATTTCTTCATAATTTGTCTAGCATTTGAAGAGTGACGATCCATTCGAATAGGGAGGGTCTTTAAGCCTCTTAACAATAGCCATGCATCGAATGGTGAAAGAATTCCACCTATATCTTTTTGCGTACTTTTAGCAATTGAAGAGATGGTCTCTTGGTCACCCGCAACTAAACCAGCTACCACGTCTCCATGGCCACTAATATATTTCGTTGCACTATGCAAAACAATGTCACAGCCAAATTCTAGCGGGCGTTGTAAATAAGGAGTCGAAAATGTATTATCCACAACAACCTTAATTCCTTTTTCTTTTGCGACTGTAGAAACCATTTCAAGATCAATTAATTTCAATGTTGGATTAATCGGAGTTTCAATATAAATAACTGTAGTATTTGGACGAATTGCTTTTTGTAATTGCTCAACTGAGTCTAGCGGAAGCAAGTCATGTTCGACCGAAAATTTCTCTTCTAACATTTTAAGTAATCCGAAAGTACATCCGTAGACCCCTTCTGAACAAAGAATGTGATCGCCTGTCTTCACTAGGTTCAAAAGAACAGCAGACACAGCGGCCATTCCCGAACCAAACGCTAAGCCTGCCTCAGCATTTTCAAGAGAGGCAATCCGCTCTTCCAACATTCGAACAGTAGGGTTTCCAAGTCTAGAATAAATATAGCCAGGCTCCTCACCTGCAAACCTTCGTTCACCAGCCTCAGCTGTTTCAAAGGTAAAAGTTGATGTTTGATAAATAGGAGATGCCAGGCTGTTGTGATGCGATTTAGATTCATATCCATCATGAATTGTTTTTGTTTCAAAGCGATGCTTCCCTGTCAAAGTAATAACCCCCTGTAATAAAATAGCTAGATACACTTCCATTGTAAGCGCTTTCTATTATAAGGTGAAGAGGTATTTATCTTTCTTATATCCTAAAAAATGATGTCGACGTGCTATCTATCCATCTCATTTCTACTAAAGTTGACATCTAATACTGAAAGAGTTACAATAGCATTTGTGTAAAATAAGAATGGGCAGCAGCGTGACGGGCTGTGATTTCATTGTGTTCCTTTTAATAGGTACGCCGCGTAACCTCCGGCTGTCGAGGTGAAGGCGTGTGAAAACACAATGTGCACAACCCGGAATCACGACACTGTTTTTATTTTATACCAATAATAATGGTATAAAGGAGGAGCTAATTATGGCTCGTTATACAGGACCAAGTTGGAAAATTTCTCGTCGTCTTGGTATTTCTCTAAGTGGAACAGGTAAAGAATTGGAAAAGCGTCCTTACGCTCCAGGTCAACACGGACCTAACCAGCGTAGAAAGCTTTCTGAATATGGTCTTCAACTTCAAGAGAAGCAAAAGCTTCGTCACATGTACGGCATGACTGAGCGTCAATTCCGTCGTCTTTTCGATGATGCTGGCAAAATGAAAGGTGTTCATGGTGAAAACTTCATGATTCTTCTTGAAGCTCGTCTTGATAACCTTGTTTATCGTCTAGGTCTAGCTCGCACTCGCCGTCAGGCTCGTCAGCTAGTTAACCACGGCCACATCACAGTTGATGGCAAACGCGTTGACATTCCTTCTTACCGTGTAGCGACTGGTCAAGTGATCAGCGTTCGTGAGAAGTCTAACAACCTTGACATCATCAAAGAAGCTATCGAAGTAAACAATTTCGTTCCAGAATACCTTACTTTCGATGCAGATAAGCTTGAAGGTACGTTCTCTCGTCTTCCTGAGCGTTCTGAACTTCCTGCTGAAATCACTGAAGCTCTTATCGTTGAGTACTACTCTCGTTAAGCTGTTTCAAAAACCCCGGAACTTATTCCGGGGTTTTTTTATGTCCCAATTTACTTAGCACAAAAAACATAAAAAAAAAAGAGAAAGACCCTCCTTTTTTTCAATGGGAGGGTCTTCCTCTTTATGATTGGCTGTTAATAACCGCTGGTGATTTTTAGCTCATTTACTCTCTGTGATAACTATTCGTTATTGGGAATTACCAGTATTAGTTAAAATAGCTAAATGATTAGTAAGTAAGAAGGTAATATTTCTTCTTCCCTCTACGAATAATCACGTATTGATTTTCGATTTGGTCGCTTTCTGAAATAACTTTATCCATTTCCTGACACCGTTCACCGTTGATATACACCGCTCCATTTTTCACATCTTCTCTTGCCTGGCGCTTAGATGAAGATATACCAGCTTCTACAAGAAGATCGATAAGTCCCTTTTCATTATCTTCTACATGGTAAGAAGGAACATCCTTAAAACCTAAACGGATTTCATCAGCTGTTAGCTGTTTAATGTCACCACTGAACAGCGCTTCCGAGATGTTGATTGCCTGCTGAAGTTTTTCTTCTCCGTGAACAAGCTTTGTCACTTCTTCAGCAAGAGTACGATGAGCTTCTCTTTTTTCAGGCGCCTCGATGTGCTTAGATTCAATCTCTTTAATTTCTTCAATACTTAAGAAGGTAAAGTATTGAAGGAATTTCACAACATCACGATCATCTGTGTTAATCCAGAACTGATAGAATTCGTAAGGAGAGGTTTTATCGGCATCAAGCCAAATCGCTCCACCTTCAGATTTACCGAACTTAGAACCATCACTCTTCGTAACAAGTGGGAATGTTGCTCCATAGGCTTTTGAAGACTCTTCGCTGCCTTCTTCTTTACGAATCAGTTCAAGACCTGCTGTGATGTTCCCCCATTGGTCACTTCCTCCAATTTGAAGACGACAGTTTTCTTTCCGGTAAAGCTGAAGAAAATCATATGATTGAAGAATCATATACGTAAATTCTGTAAAAGAAATTCCCGCTTCAAGACGTGAAGTAACAGAATCTTTCGCAAGCATATAGTTCAAACCAAAGTTCTTTCCAACATCACGCAGGAATGGAATAACATTTAGCTCCCCAATCCAGTCGTAGTTGTTTACAGCTTTTGCAGAGTTCGCATCTGTTCCAAAATCCAAAAAGCGAGCAAGCTGCCCCTGTAACTTATTCGTCCAATCTTTTACGATGTCTTCTGAATTCAACGTACGTTCATTTGAACGGCCACTAGGGTCACCAATCAGCCCAGTAGCTCCACCAACAAGCGCAATCGGCGTGTGGCCAGCTAACTGAAATCTACGTAGGGCTAGAACAGGCAAAAGATGCCCAATATGAAGGCTATCAGCTGTAGGATCAAAGCCAGAATAAAGAGCAATGCGGTTTTCTGAAAGTTCCTTTTCAAGGCCCTCTCTATCTGTAACTTGATTTAAAAGTCCTCTTGCTTCTAATTCTTCTAATATGTGCATGTAATCGACTCCCTTTCGTTAATAATATCTTTTGGCAAACCACTAAAATAATCTTAATGGGCAAAAAAACAAAAAAAACCCGCCCCAGAAAAGGGACGAGTTTCATCGCGGTACCACCCTTGTTGAAGAAAGTAACCTTTCTCCCACTCAGTCAGAATAACGGTCTGAACCGTCTAATGCTACACAGACACTGTCTTTCCCATTAGATGCTCATGGAGGTAATTCACATTTTCCTTTATGCTGATTCTCACCGCACATCAGCTCTCTGAAAAAGGGAGAAAAATGCTACTTCGTCCAATCAAGGCATGTCGTTCATTAAAAAACACTAATTAAATTAATATCACAAAGGTAAAATCATGTCAATTCTAAGCCTATAGAAATCCCTACCAGTTTATACAAATCTCGACGACATATGCTATAATAAACAGGATTAATTTGAGGGGGTATAGGAATGCGAGAGCTTTTTTCTTCTATCAGGCAGAAGTGGAACGCGTTCATTGATAGATTACAAGAATATAACATCTTAACCGGGTCCAGGATCGCCTACAAAGTGACTTGGAATTTATTTCTTATTTTTATCGTGCTAGGTCTAATGGGCACTATTTTCGCCGGTGGTGTTGGTGCAGGATATTTCGCATCACTTGTTAAAGATGAACCGATTCGCTCTTACGATGAGATGAAGAGAGACGTTTATAACTATGAAGAAACCAGTGAGGTATATTTTGCAGGTGATGTTCTTCTTGGTAACTTTCGTTCTGATATTGAGCGAAAAGAGGTTGAGTTAAAAAACGTTTCTCCTCTTCTACAAAAAGCAGTTATTTCCACAGAAGATGAATATTTCTTCGATCACGATGGTATTGTTCCAAAAGCAATTGGACGTGCCGTTCTTCAAGAAGTCACCAATTCAGATGATCGAAGCGGTGGTAGTACATTAACACAACAGTTAGTTAAGAACCAGATTCTAACAAGAGAAGTTTCTTTCGAACGAAAAGCAAAAGAAATGCTACTCGCTCTTCGACTCGAAAATTTCTTTAATAAAGAAGAAATTCTAGAAGCATACCTTAATATCGTTCCTTATGGACGAAATGCTTCCGGTAATAATATTGCGGGCGTACAAGCAGCCTCACAGGGCATATTTGGTGTAAATGCTAGTGATTTAAATTTGCCTCAAGCTGCATTCATTGCAGGTATTCCCAAAAACCCTTATACATACACCCCTTTTACAAATTCGGGTGAGGTAAAGAAGGATCTTTCAGCTGGAATCGATCGGATGGAATTTGTTCTATATCGTATGTATGAAGAAGAAACAATCACTGAAGAAGAGTATAACAAAGCGCTAGAATACGATATTGAAAAAAATCTAGCTGAGTCTTCGCCTTCGCCAGTAGAAAAATACCCTTACCTTACATTTGAGATTGAAGATCGTGCGAAGCGAGTTCTTGCCGAGCAGATCGCCAATGAAGAAGGATATGACGGGAAGGAACTTTCGAAGAGTGTAGACTATTACAATCAAATTACTTATGATGCTAACGTTACTGGTAGATCTGCAACGGAAATAGCCAAGAAAATGGATTTGAAATGGGAAGAAGTTCAAGAAAATTCAGATGTATTCCTTGAATTTATGAGTAATGCAGAGAAAGAGCTTCGCAAAAATGGATATAAAATATATACTACAATTGACAAAGATATTTATGAATCTATGAATGCTGCAAGAGATAAAGTACTAGAAAACGGAAGCTATTTCCAAAGTGCTAAAACCCTCTCCGTGCAAAATCCTGAAACTGGAGAGCTTGAAAATAAAGAATTTCCTATGCAAGTAGGTAGTATCCTCATCGAAAATAAAACTGGAAAAATCCTTTCATTTGTTGGTGGAAGGGATTTCGCGCAAGAAGAACTTAACCATGCTACAGACGCCTATCGATCAAACGGTTCTACAATGAAACCATTGCTTGACTATGCCCCGGCAATGGAAATGGGAAAAGTTCAGCCTGGCTATATTGTGCCAGACTTACCAATTCAAGATGGATATAATCCTGGTAACTATTCATCAAACTACCATGGTCTTGTAACTGCACGTAAAGCGTTGGAAAGGTCTTATAACGTTCCAGCTGTTCGAGTTTATAATAAAATGAACCCAGTGGACGCAACCGACTATTTGGTGAAGATGGGCTTTAGTACAATGACTCTTGATGATCGAACCAATCCTTCAATGGCAATTGGTGCGCTACAACGGGGAGTAAGTGTCGAAGAGAATACCAACGCATTTGGCACGTTTGCTAATGGAGGAAAGTTTGTTGATGCTTATTTAATTGATAAAATAGTTGACCGCGATGGAAACACCATTTTCGAACAAAAACCAGAACCAGTGGATGTTTTCAGTCCTCAAACTGCCTATCTATCAATCGATATGATGCGTGATGTAGTTAACCAGGGTACTGCCCAAGACATTCCAGGGAAATTAAAATTCGCTTCTGATTGGGCAGGAAAAACAGGAACTGGACAAAATTATTATGATTCATGGTTTGTAGCAGTCAATCCTAATGTTTCACTAGGTGTATGGACTGGATATGACAAACAAATTAGCATGGATAGTCAATATGCCAACAGAAACAAAAACTTATGGGCACTATTTGCTAATGCCGCTTATGATAAAAAACCAGAAATAATGGATCCAGAAGAATCATTCAAAATGCCAACGGGTATTGTGCGACGTTCGTTCTGTGGTATATCTGGAAAGCTCGCCTCTGATCTCTGTCAGAAAGCCGGACTTGTCAAAACTGATCTATTCAACGCAAAGTATGTACCAACTGAAGTGGATGACAGTCTCACTCAAGGACGTTATGTCATCATGAATGGTAAGACCTATCAAGCACTTAGTTCCACTCCAGAAGAGTTTGTATCCAGCGGAGTCATGATTAAAGAGGATTACTTCTCAGGAGTTGATATTTCACAGCTTCTCCCTTCTGGATTTAGTGATTTAAATATCGTTTCAGAAGGAAAAACTGCTTCAGAAAATGGGAAAAAACCTGGCGCAGTTGGTGGCGTTTCAATAAGTGGCTCTTCACTAAATTGGGGTGCTTCAGGTGAAAGTGATATTGTTGGTTATCGTATTTATCGCGCTTCGAACGGTAGTAGTTCATTTACGAAGCTTGGAAGCGTAAAAGCATCTGATGGTAGCTCATTCAACATCCCTTCTGGTGCATATGCCTATTACGTAACAGCAGTTGATGTAGCTGGGAATGAATCGGGACCATCGGCTAAAGTAACAAATGGAGATTGGTCTGATAAACCAGAGCCAAAACCTGAGAAAAAGCAAGAAGCAGAACCTTCAACAGATGAAGAAAATGATGAAGCTTCTGATAATGAAGAGAACGAAAATAATGCTCCCTCCGATAATGAGAGTGATGAATCCAGCAACTCAGAAGATTCATCTTCAAATGAAGGGAATACCAACACCGGTGAAAATGCAAATGATAACAACTCCAACAACTCTGGTAATGGAAATAACAATGGAAACAGTAGTCCTACAAATGGTGCTGACAGCGGAAATAATTCAAACAGCACCGGCGGCAACACAAGCAATAACGACCAGTAAAAAAACAGCCTGCAGCAATATGCTGCAGGCTGTTTTCTATTACTTAATCTTCCATTGTAGACAAATCGCCAGTTGGTAAATCCAGCTCCCACGCCTTTAATACGCGACGCATGATCTTACCACTTCTCGTTTTCGGAAGCTTATCTCTAAATTCGATTTCTCGAGGTGCTGCATGAGCTGCAAGTCCTTTTTTAACGAAATTTCTTATCTCTTCCATCAGCTCATCAGACGGTTCATGACCATCTCTAAGTGAAATAAAGGCTTTAATAATTTCACCTCGCACAGGATCCGGTTTCCCAATCACCCCAGCTTCAGCAACAGCACTATGTTCGACTAGTTTACTTTCAACTTCAAATGGACCAACTCTTTCACCCGAAGTCATAATAACATCATCGACTCGCCCCTGGAACCAGAAGTATCCGTCCTCATCTTTATAAGCTGAATCACCAGATACGTACCAGTCTCCTTTTAAGAAATAGCTTTCATATTTTTCAGGACGATTCCAAATCGCTCGCATCATTGATGGCCAGCCTTTTTTAATCGCAAGGTTCCCCATTCGATTAGCAGGAAGTTCATTTCCTTGATCATCTACGATTGCTGCGTGCACGCCTGGAATTGGTTTGCCCATTGATCCTGGCTTTATTTCCATTGATGGATAATTACTGATTAGCTGTGCTCCCGTTTCTGTCATCCACCAGTTATCATGAATTCTCCGTTCAAGAACTTTGTTACCCCATTTAATAACCTCAGGATTTAATGGCTCTCCTACGCTTAGTACATGACGTAAAGATGAAAGTTCGAATTTCTTAACGATCTCATCTCCCGCACCCATAAGCATACGAAATGCAGTAGGAGCACTATACCATACAGTTACTTCATATTTTTCGATCGTACCGTACCAATCTTCTGGACTAAAACGACCCCCACGAATGACGTTCGACGTTCCAGCAAGCCATGGAGCAAATATGCCATATGACGTCCCCGTTACCCAACCTGGATCAGCTGTACACCAGTAGACATCATCTTCTTTTAAGTCAAGTACCCATTTCGCCGTTTGGTAGTGTTGTATCATCGCATTATGAACATGAAGTACGCCTTTCGGCTTACCAGTTGAACCTGATGTGTAATGGAGAATCATACCATCTTCACGGTCAACCCATTCTATTTTAAGCTTCTTTTCTGCTGATTCAAAATGCTTATAAAAGTCTATATAAGGACCTTCTTCATTAACGTTATCTCCTACTAGCACAACACTTTCGAGATTGGGAAGCTCATCAACCGGAACGCGCTCAAGTAGCTCAGGTGTTGTAACAAGTACCTTTGCTTCACTATCCTCAAGACGATCCCTTACTGCACCTTCCATAAAGGCTTCAAAAAGTGGGCCAGCAATCGCACCTAACTTAAGCGTTCCGAGTAGAATGAAGTATAGCTCAGGAGATCTTGGCATGAAAATAAAGACCCTATCTCCTTTTTCGACATTCACTTTTTTTAGAACGTTACCTGCTTTGTTACTCATTGCTTTCATCTCACTGTACGTATACTTCTCATCTCGTGTTGGGTCAGAAAAATAAAGAGCTACTTTGTTTTTACGATCGGACTCAGCGTGCCTATCGATTGCTTCGTAGGCCATATTGACATTACCTGTCTCACTCCAGGTAAATGTTTTCTCCACGTCTTTCCAATCAAAATTCTCGTATGTAGCTTCATAATCCTGTAAATTATGATTACCCAATGTAGCAGAAAGCGGTTTCAATTCCATAAGTAATCTCCTCCTTCTCCTTCATGTCTTTCACTGATAGTATAACATAAATTCCTAATTTTTTAACAAATGACAAAACTTCAAAAAATAACATTGAAACCCCTTACATTTATCGTGTTTCATGTATAATAAGAACTGAGACCATTATTAAAAGGTGGTGACTAGATGGAACATCGTAAAACGTATAATGCAATCGAGAAGAACACCCCGCATGGAAAACTTATTATTGAAGGACCAATTACTCCAGATCGCCTGGCATCCTATCATTTACATAAGGACCTTGTCGCATTTCGCCCACCGGAACAACAGCATAAAGCACTGGTTGAAATAGCAGGTCTGCCTGAAGGCCGTATCATTGTGGCTAGAGAAAGAGAAACCATTGTAGGCTATGTCACATTTCTATATCCAGACCCACTTGAGCGTTGGTCAGAAGGCAATATGGAAGATTTAATTGAATTAGGAGCGATTGAAGTTATTCCAAAGTACCGTAATGCTAAAGTCGGCAAAAGCCTTCTCAAAACGTCATTTATGGACGATGCAATGAATGATTACATCGTGATAACTACCGAGTATTATTGGCATTGGGACCTTAAAGGAACAGGTTTATCAGTTTGGGATTATCGTAAAGTGATGGAGAAAATGATGAATGCAGGAGGTCTTGAGTGGTATGCAACGGATGATCCTGAAATAAGCTCTCATCCTGCAAATTGCTTAATGGCTAGAATTGGGACAAGAATTAACCAGGACTCTGTTCAAGCGTTTGATCGTCTGCGATTCCATAATCGCTTCATGTATTAAGATTGCAAAGGAGTGAGCCAAGTTGGTCATTGAAGAAATTATGAATCAAAATGTTTTTTCACTTGAAGAGAACCAAACCATTGCGGATGCCATTAAAATGATGAGAGAAAAAAACATTCGCCATCTCCCTATCGTAAATAGCGAAGGGGAGCTCACTGGCATTATATCAGATCGAGATATTAAAGATGCTAGTCCATCAATTCTTGACTCAAATCCAAACAAGGACGTGTTACAGTCTCCTCTTTCCTCTATTATGAAGAAAGACGTCATTACAGCTCACCCATTGGATTTTGTAGAAGAAATTTCTACGATCTTTTATGAGCAGCGCATTAGTTCGATTCCGATTGTTGAAAACCGAAAAGTAATCGGAATGGTTACTGAAACGGATATGTTACATACGTTAATCCTTTTGACAGGAGCACACCAGCCGAGTTCACATATTGAAGTACAGGTGGAAAATGTGTCAGGACAGTTGGCCGATATTACCCAAATCATTAAAAAGCGCAATGTTAACATTATTAGCGTTCTAGTCTACCCGTGTAGTCACAATGAAAAATTCAAAAATATCGTTTTTCGAATACAAACGATGAATCCCACTTCCGTTGTAAACGATATTAAAAATGAAGGTTATGAGGTTCTCTGGCCAAATATGCCGGGTGTTCAAAAATGAAGTGCGACTCCCTTTTTGTATATTCCTCAGACTATTTAAATTATAAATTCAGTGACGATCATCCTTTCAATCATATACGTGTTAAGCTCACACAGGACTTGCTTACCGAAATAAATGCTTTAAATGATCAAGAAGTGGTCCCTCCTCGGATTGCAACCGATAGTGAGATTGCTCTTATTCATGACCCAGCCTACATAGAAGCTGTAAAAAAAGCTAGTAAAGGAAACCTTGCATCCTCTGTTGCAGCTAACTACGGTCTTGGAACAGAAGATACGCCAATCTTTCCGAACATGCATGAAGCAAGTGCTCTTATTGTTGGGGGAACGCTGACTGCCGTTGATGCGGTTATGACAGGAAAGTCTGATCATGCTCTTAACATAGGCGGAGGACTCCATCACGGTTTCCGAGGTAAAGCATCAGGCTTTTGCATCTATAATGACAGTTCAATCGCCATTGAATACATGAAACAAAAATATGGTGCAAAGGTCCTTTATGTTGATACTGACGCCCATCACGGAGACGGTGTGCAGTGGGCTTTTTACGACGATCCTGATGTTTGCACACTATCTATCCATGAAACGGGACGCTATTTATTTCCTGGAACAGGAAATATTAATGAGAAAGGTCAAGGAAAAGGATATGGGTTTTCATTTAATATTCCGATTGACGCTTTTACAGAGGACGAGTCATTTCAGGAAGTGTACGAGGATTCGTTTCGAAAAGTAATTGATTTTTTTAAGCCTGATGTAATCCTAACTCAAAATGGTGCAGATGCTCATTATTATGATCCGTTAACACATCTCTCTGTTTCCATGAAAAGCTATGAATTCATTCCAAAACTAGCACACCAATTAGCTCATGAGTATTGTGATGGAAAATGGATTGCCGTTGGTGGGGGTGGTTACGATATCTGGCGTGTTGTACCACGCGCTTGGTCAAGAATTTGGTTAGAAATGAAAGGGCTATCAGCAACCGGCGCCCTGCCAAAACAATGGATCGAAAGGTGGGCCCCACTCTCACCACTTTCTCTTCCAGAGAATTGGCATGATAAAGCTGACTTGTATGAGCCCATTCCAAGGAAACAGGAAATCACAGAAAAAAACAAACTAACTTGCGAACGAGCGCTTTATCAAATTGTAAATTAATAAAAAAACGAGCCTAGGCTCGTTTTTTTAATCTTGATCATGAGTAGTTGAATTACGATGTTGCAAACGATGTGGTAAAACAACCGTTTGTTCTTCTACTGTTTCTTTATTCATTAGTTTTGTAAGAAGACGCATGGCAACAGCACCAATATCGTACATAGGTTGAACAACGGTTGAAAGCGTTGGTCGAACCATAGTTGCTAGTCTTGTGTTATCAAATCCAACGACCTCGAAATCTTCCGGAACGTTATAACCGTTGTCCTGTGCAGCGTGAATAACGCCTAGTGCCATTTCATCCGTACCTGCAAAGATAGCTGTTGGCTTCTCATCTAGTTCAAGAAAGCCTTCCATTGCTTCAATACCGGAGTCATAAGTATAGTCACCAATTGCAACGCAATCTTCATCGACTTTCATACCTGCATCCTCTAAAGCTGTTCGATAACCAAGAAACTTTTCTTCTCCGTTAATTGGATCTTCTAATGGACCACTAACAAGTCCAATTTTTTTATGATCTTTTTCAATAAAGCTAGTCACAAGCTCATATGCAGCTTTTTGATAATCAATGTTAACTGACGGAATCTCCTGGCCCTTTTCTAGTGTTGCTGCTAGAACGATCGGAACAGGTGAGCGCTTAAATTCTTCAACATGTTCTTCTGTAATTTTACCGCCCATAAACACAATTCCATCTACCTGTTTTCCAAGCATCGTGTTTAGAAGATGAATTTCTTTTTCTTTATTTTGATCTGAGTTACTCAAGATAATATTATATTTGTACATTGTAGCAATATCCTCAATACCGCGAGCAAGCTCAGCAAAGAAAATACTCGAAATATCAGGGATGATAACTCCGACAGTCGTCGTTTTTTTACTAGCAAGACCTCTTGCTACAGCATTGGGACGGTATCCAAGTCTTTCAATCGCCTCTAATACCTTTTTCCTTGTTGCAGGCTTAACATTAGGGTTGCCATTCACAACCCTTGATACAGTTGCCATTGATACTCCTGCTTCTTTCGCTACGTCATAAATCGTTGTATTCACGATGATCCTCCTTCATGCTCTTACGGACTTTAATTTATTTAATGATACGATACTATCCGTTTGACTGCAAACCAAAACCTATATCGACTAACACTAATAAACCACTATTAGCTGTGAAACACCTGCTATTATGATTATGTAGGTTATTTCACAATTAGATACTGTATTAAAGATAGCATATTTAGTCGCTTTATGCTTTATATAAGCGTAAATTTTCAAAGACTAAATCATAAATCTGTCGTATTTGCTTCCATCTTTATATATGATAACACTCTTACGTTCTTTTATTCCAATAGAACCCAAGCCACTTAGGAACATCAGGTTGAGGATTCATACATCATACACAGAAAAAAACCTTCTACTTATAAAGTAGAAGGCGCAGCTTTCGCTGGATTGAATAAACCACTTGCTTTTAGATCTTTAACAAATTGTTCGTATTGTGGAATATCTAACTGCTGAGCCGCATCGGAAAGAGCTACAGCTGGGTCTGGATGAACTTCCACCATGATACCGTCTGCTCCAATAGCTAGACCTGCTTTTGCTGCAGGGAATAGAAGATCTTTGCGTCCAGTTGAATGCGTTACGTCAACTAGAACTGGCAAATGAGTTTCCTGTTTAAGAATTGGAACTGCTGTAATATCCAACGTGTTTCTCGTTGCTTTTTCGTAAGTTCTAATTCCTCGCTCACAAAGCATTACTTGTGTATTACCGTTCGATACGATGTATTCTGCAGCATTAATGAATTCTTGAATTGTCGCAGATAAACCTCTTTTTAGAAGAACCGGCTTATCAACGGATCCTGCCGCTTTAAGTAACTCAAAGTTCTGCATGTTACGTGCTCCGATTTGAATTACATCAACGTACTTAACTGCTGTTTCAATATCTGCAGGGTTTACAATTTCGCTGACTACAGCTAGATCGTACTCATCAGCAACTTGTTTGAGAATCTTTAATCCTTCTTCTCCAAGACCCTGGAAGTCGTATGGCGATGTACGTGGTTTGAAAGCTCCACCACGAAGCATTTTAAATCCTTGCTTCTTAACAGCCCTCGCTACTTCAGCAACTTGCTCATAGCTTTCAACAGCACAAGGTCCTGAAATAAGAACTTGCCCGCCATCTCCGACTTTTTCGCCTTTAATATCAATAACCGTATTATCGGGTTGGCGTTTTCTTGAAACTAAAAGTGCCTTACGATGATCGTCTTCCTGTAACTCAAGGCTTGCCTTAAAAATTTCCTTGAATATATGTTGAAGAGTGGAATTATCAAAAGGCCCACCATTTTTCTCTGCAAGCAAATCAAGCATCTTACGTTCTCGAACAGGGTCAAAACGATTAATCCCCTGTGCTTTCTTTACTCTACCTATCTCTTTCGCCACTTCAGCACGCTCATTAATTAAATCAAGCAGCTGCAGGTTAATCTCGTCTAATTTCTCTCTCAACTCATCAATTTGGATATTAGCCATAATATCTCCACTCCTATCTGTTTAAGTGATTAGGGTCATTATATACGATGAAAAATAAAATGTCACTACTTTTCTTTTAATTCTTAAACGCTTTTAAGCATTAAACCATGTCAGTAAAAGAAAAACGGCTTTATAAAGCCGTTTATTTTAAATATTTTTTCGCAGCATCTGATAACGAGGTATTAGTGATTCTCCAATGTGAATCATTCCATACAACCTCATTTTCATTAAACACTAGCGCTTGTGGCGACTGATGCTTTACTCCATATGAGTCAGCAATTTCAGTTGATAAAGGACGTGATTCCTGCACGTTCAAATAATACACGTCTTCTGACACACCCTCGGAAAACTTCTGAAATTCTTCAAAAGCTTGAGCACTTATTGGGCAAGTTGTACTATTTTTAAATAATAGAAATTGATTATTAGCTTCCTTGATGCGTTTGAAATCTTCTGATGTAGTTATTTTTGTAATGGCCATAAGTTTATCCCCCTTCAAATTACTATAAATTCATTATAAAGAAGTTTACAGGAAATGAAAAAGAAGAAGCATTATGCTTCTTCTTTTTCATTTCTATATAACAAATTAGGACTTAGTAGGATTCTCCATTGAAGCTGGTTCTTCTTCAGAGAAATGATCGCTAAGATCCTGTTGGAAGCTCTCAACGTCAGCATCTGCCTGAGTATGCAGATCACTATTTTCTTCTGTTTCAAGATTACGATCTTTAATCTTTGAAACAATGTTATTCGATTGATCCGATACTTGCTTGTAAATTGTTGAAGATTTTTCTTTAGCACGGTTAGCAAAATCTGTGCTACGTTCTACTGCAGAATCACGGAATTGAGAAGTCTTTTCCTTCACTGCTCCAGCTTGTTGATTTAGATCACTTCTAAGTTCTTTACCTGATTTAGGTGCTGAAAGTAGTGCAGCTGCTGCTCCAACGATACCACCAATAAGTGAACCAATGATAAAATCTTTTGTGTTAATGTTGTTATCCGACATATAAATACCTCCTATTATTTTGAATCAACGTACTGATCTGTGGCTTTCTTCTTAACTTGCCATTTTTGCCATATTTGCATGGCAGCATTTCCCCACTGAACGACTTTTGTAACTTGTTCAGATTGACGCTCTGCCTCATCTGTTACTTTTCCAGAAATATTTCTTAATGAATGATTCATCTTTCCAAGTGATGTTCCAACTTCTTTTACTTGTACAAAAACAGTATCCAGAGCTTCAGATTTCCCCTGAATGTCTTCTGCAAGCAAATTAGTCTTATGTAACAGTGCAGTAGTTTCAGTTGTTAAACCATTCATTTGTTTTTCAAGGCTATCAAGTGTTTTCGCCGTATTACTCAGCGTATCCTTCAAGGATTTGAGAGTTTGGGCTACGAAATAAACAAGAACTGCAAATGCAATCGCAATAATAGCTACACTTAAATACAAAATAATCTCCATGTGCTGGCACCTCCCTTTTCTGAATCTCTTCCCTTCATTCCTCTTTCGTAAACACAAGTTTGTCATTTCACATACGAACGAAAAATGAGTCTACTTTACTACCCTACACCATAATTAATTCGTTACAAGTTTCATTATTCCTTTTTTAATTTTTTTTATAACACATTCTCATTCTTCTCTATCAGGAGAATAGTAAAAAAAAGAAGGCTCAAGGAGCCTTCTCGCTTAAATAGACGCTTTTTCGGTCTCATATGCTTCTTGATATTTCTGAATATCACCGGCTCCCATGAAAAGAAGTACTCCTTTATCATGGTCATTAAGCTGCTGAATGGAATCTTCAGAGATCATGTGAGCATTAGGGATTTTTTCAATCAGTTGATCAATCGATAACTGACCTGCATCTTCCCGTGCCGATCCAAAGATGTCGCATAAGTAAACAACATCTGCTTCTTTTAACACATCTGCAAATTCATTTAGGAACGTCTTTGTTCTTGTAAATGTGTGAGGTTGGAAAATGGCCACAACTTCACGATTTGGATACTTCTGATGTGCTGATTCTATAGTTGCTTTAATTTCAGTTGGATGATGCGCATAATCGTCAATTAGTACCTGGTTATCAACGACTTTTTCTGTAAATCTACGCTTAACTCCTTTGAAGTTTGCAAGTTGAGCAGCTACTGCATCTCCTGAAAGATTTTCATAGTGACAAAGAGCAACCACAGATAAAGCATTCAGCACATTGTGTTTCCCGTACATCGGAATCTGGAATGTACGATAGTAATCATCACGAACATGAACATCAAATGTTGTCCCATGTTCATCAATTTTAATATTGGTTGCCTGAAAATCGTTTTGATCATCAAAGCCGTAGAATACGACTGGTACTTTTGTTTGGATTTGCTGAAGGTAAGAATCATCACCATAAGCAATAATACCCTTCTTCACAAGCATTGCCATTTCCTGAAATGCCGAAAAGACATCATCAACATCTGAAAAATAATCTGGGTGATCAAAATCGATGTTTGTCATAATCGCATAATCAGGCTGGTAAGATAAAAAGTGACGACGGTATTCACATGCTTCAAACACAAAATACTGACTGTCCTTTACGCCTTTACCAGTACCATCTCCGATAAGATACGATGTCGGTTCTGCTGCCCCAACAACATGAGACAACAAACCAGTTGTTGATGTTTTACCATGAGAGCCTGTTACAGCAATACTAGTGAATTTTTGAATAAAATCTCCAAGGAATTTATGGTAGCGATAAACAGGAAGGTTCATTTCTCTTGCTCGCACTAACTCTTCATGCTGATCATCAAATGCATTGCCGGCGATAATAATCATATCTTCTTTAATATTTTCTTCTCCAAATGGAAGAATAGTAATACCTTTTTGTTCAAGAGCCTCCTGTGTAAAGAAACGTTTCTCTACGTCTGAACCCTGTACACTGTATCCTATGTCGCTAAGGATTTGTGCTAAAGCGCTCATCCCGGATCCCTTAATGCCAACAAAGTGATATATAGTCATTTCAGAACCTCCACACTTTCATTTCTTCTCCGCGTAACCTTTTTTAGTATATGATGTCATTACAAGTATGCGCTGCTTTTCTTTTCAATACTACATTATAGCAGAAAAAGAGACAGGTCTCCAATATAATTCATCAAAGTAATTTGGCACTACGGGCGCAAAAAAGACAGGATTTTGTTCCTGTCTTTTTTGCTTATTCAACACGCTCTAAACGCGGGTTGTGTCGATATTTTCTGCCTGCTTTAGCTTCTGCTTCATCATCAAGAATGACATTATCTCCTGTAAATCCAATGTCTACTTTAAGCAAACTACTTCCAACACCATAAATATCAACAGGAACGTTTTGAGATTCAAACGTTCGAATTCTTTCTTCCGTAAAACCGCCGCTTACTACAATTTTTACATGCTCGAAGCCTTCTTTATCAAGGGCATCTCTAAGTGCAAAAATCAGTTCTGCATTAACCCCTCTTGGATCGAACGTCCCTAGAACATCAGGATTACGCCAAAAATACTGATCAACCATCGTACGAGAGGTATCAACTCGAACACCCTTCAAGGTCTTGCCAAATTCCCTTGCTACACGTAATGAATCCGTAATAACATCATTATTGTAATCAACAAGAGAAATCAATTCATCTTCAGGGTATTTCGCATAATAAGCTTTTGATGCTTCAACAACATCACCTTTAAAAAGTTGAATTAAGGCATGGGGCATAGTTCCCATTCCTCTTTTGCCCCACCATTCATTCATCGCATGGGTTGCCTGTGCAGTAGAGCCCCCAATATGAGAAGCATACCCGTCACCCGCTTGTTGAGTATAATGATCATCACGATCGCCCATGAAAATAACCGGTTTTTGGATACCTGATGATCGTGCTGCTTTCACTACATGATAAACATTCGTCGCGACGGATGTTCTTCTGCCCAGAATACCATCAATAATTCCTTCGAGAAAACCGAAGTTTTGATATGGCCCTTTAATTTTCAAAACCGTTTCAAATGGAGAGATTTTATCCCCATCCTTTAGCGACTCTATTTCAAGCGATTCAGGGTCCTTCGCAAAGGTTTTTATGAGTGCAATTGCTTCATCTGAACCACAAAGAACGGCATCATGTTTTTGAAAGAACTGCATTGTCACAATATTGTCCGGCTTGAACTCTTCCACAATTTCGCATGTCTTTAGGAAGTAAACAGCTGAAAACCAGCCTTCGCCTACACGCTCATCAAATTTAAAGGTTCGGTTCGTAAGCCTTTTTATTTTGCCTTGCATTTTAAGTTCAATTTCCTTCATAATGGGGCTCCTTCAAGTAGTTTCGTCATTCGAATGTGAGCTCTCTATGTTCAACCATTCACTTATCTGACTATAATTTAACATTAGCTTAACACTACTTATCATATAGAACCTGGCTCTATAAAACAAGTAGAAAAGATATGCACTATACGTGCATATCTTTTAGGAATGTTTCTTCAAAATCAGCTTTCGTCATTAAAATACTTCTAGGCTTGCTTCCCATAGCTTCAGATACTAATCCACGTTCTTCCATCATTTCAATTAGTCTTGCCGCTCGATTGAATCCTATTCGGAAACGACGTTGCAGTGCAGAAGAAGAAGCCTGACCTTGTTCAAGTGCCCACATGCACGCTTCCTCAAACAATTCATCTTCCTGATCATCGTACTGCTGCTTCTTCATTAAATCTTCTTTTTTGATCAAATAATTCGGCTTCCGCTGCTTACGTACGTAGGATGTCACTCGCTCAATTTCTTCGTCCGAAACAAAATTACCTTGCAATCGAACTGGTTTCGAGGATCCATTCTCCAAACAAAGCATATCGCCTTTTCCTAGAAGCTTCTCAGCGCCACTTGTATCAAGGATTGTTCTAGAATCAATTTGCGAAGATACAGAGAAAGCAATACGTGTAGGGATGTTCGCTTTAATAAGCCCTGTAATTACATCAACTGACGGTCTTTGCGTTGCCACTAGTAGATGAATCCCACAAGCTCTTGCTTTCTGTGCAATTCGACAAATCGCATCCTCAACGTCCTGTGGTGAAACCATCATTAGATCAGCGAGTTCATCAATCACAATGACAATGTATGGTAGTTTGTGCTGAGGTTCTCCGTGGTTTATCGCTCGCTCGTTATATCGCTTGATATCTCGAACACCAGCTGCCGCAAATTTCTCATAACGCTCTTCCATTTCATCCACTGCCCACTTTAAAGCAGTAGTAGCTTCTTTCACATCATTAATAACTGGTGTGACTAGATGTGGCAGGCCATTATATGGTGCAAGTTCTACCATTTTAGGATCAATTAACATCATCTTTACATCATTAGGATTTGCTTTAAGCAATAAGCTCACTAAGATCGAATTGATACATACACTCTTACCAGACCCTGTAGCACCCGCAATAAGACCATGAGGCATTTTTTGAATATCAGTTATTTTTGCTTCCCCAGCAATGTCAAAACCGAGCGCCGCATTTAATAGTGAACCTTCAGATTGGAATGCTCCACTTCGAACAATCTCCCGAATAAATACAGGCTTACTCGTAGGGTTTGGCACTTCAATTCCTATTGCATTCTTTCCAGGTATCGGTGCTTCCATTCTTATGTCTCTAGCTGCTAGACTTAATTTAATGTCATCACTTAAATTCGTAATCTTATTCACCTTAACTCCTGGACTTGGCTGCACTTCGAAACGGGTAACCGTCGGCCCCATTGTTGCCCCTACTACCTTAGCCTGTACATTAAAGTTTGAAAGGGTTAGCTCCAATAGTTCCCTTTGCTCTTCAAGCCACTGCTCGTCATTACCTTCATTGCGAGGAGGGATATCAAGAAGTGAAATAGGAGGAAGTTTATATTCTGCTCCACTGCCTGGTTTTTTTGTTAAATGACGTCGGTCATTCGCAAGCATCATTACATTGTAAGGAACCTGCGGCTTTGGTCGAGCGGAATCCCGTCCGGATTGTTCTTGAACATTTTTCTCCTTATGTTCAAGATGTTGAGACGACTCCTCAATTGTTTCTTCTATTTGTTCTCGCTGAAACTGCTGTTCTACTTCGAGTTGATTAGATGGTTCTGGTTCTGGTTCTGGTTCTGGTTCTGGTTCTGGTTCTGGTTCTGGTTCTGGTTCTGGTTCTGGTTCTGGTTCTGGTTCTGGTTCTGGTTCTGGTTCTGGTTCTGGTTCTGGTTCTGGTGATTCTTCAATAGCTGTTTGTTCCTCATTTTGATGCTCAACAATAAAATCTTCATCTGAAATGATAAAGTCCTCTTCCATATCATCTGTCACTTCATAATCAGCAGTCCACTCTGATTTCTCTTCGTTTTCCTCTTCTAACATCTCGTTCTTTTGAAGGTCGTTTGTTTCTTCTAATGTTACATCTTCAGTGAGAGTTTCTATTTGCTCCCACTGTTTCTCAGGCTGACTGATTTCCAAATCGGCTTCACTAGATTGCTCACTCTCTTTTTCTGTCTCAAGAGGTAAGGAAGCATCGCTTTTAACTTCAAAGTTGTTCTTATCAGAAATGAAGACCTCTCTATTGTCTTCTCTTTCTTCTTCATTAACAATTGCATTGTTTGTCGTTTCTTCTTTCACACTAACGGCTTCAGTCTCTTGCTGATCGACACCTTGAGTAACTTGATCTGAATCCGTCAGTATGCCGTTCCCTTCGCTTAGTGAATAAGGTTCAGGTTCCTGGATAAGTTTTTCAATTACGTCACTTTTATCGAGTGATGTATATCGATTGTTTGGATGCGATTTTTTTACTTCTTCTTCCATTTTTTCAGTAACAGGACGTTTGCTAAAACCATAAATAGGTGATGGGATTTGAGATGGTTTGAAATTCACACCTGAGAACTTTTTATTTGTTACTGAACCGTTGTTTTCTGAAAGCCCATCCCTCGTCGTTTTGCTGGAGGCGCCATCTTTCTTCGGAGAAGTGATGCTCTGATTACGATTCTCAGCCTTAGGTTTTTTCGTAGGAATCTGTTCACTTTGATGGCGTTGGACTTCTTTTCTCCCTTCTTTATTCTTTTGGTTATTTGAATGATCCGGAATAAGAGGGAATCGAAAGTTCCCTTCTCTTGGGTATTGGTGAACAATCCTTGCTTCATTCTTCCGATTCGCATTTTCCATCCGCCCAATGGAGTGTTTTCGATCAGGTCGGTCTTTTAACGATTTTGTTTCTTTAACATCTGTTTCCTTTCTTTGAGGTTCTTCTTCCTCATCAAGGTCAAATAATTTATTCCACGCTTTTTTTATCCAATTATTATCCAACTACTATCACCTTTTCTAATTAAGCCCTTTTAGGTCGATTTATTCTTCTATTTTATCGGAAACTCCCCTATCATTGTAAGGCTGTTTCTAAAATCTTTCGTAAAAAAAACAGGTTCTTCGTCTAAAACCGCAAAAATAGGTTCAATATTCCTTATTCCCAATTTTATAGAAAGAAAAAACCTACTAGAAAAATTTCTAGTAGGCCTTAAATTCCGTACCAATTTCATGATCCTCTGGAAGGACCAGAATCCCTTTCTCCTGAGGAGCATCTGGTAGTGCAAGTTCTTTTGCTGAGCAAATCATTCCAGTTGATTCAATTCCTCGCAAGCTCGCATCCTTTATGATCATACCAGAAGGCATGACGGCTCCAACCTTCGCAACGACCACCTTTTGCCCTTTGTCGACGTTTGGAGCACCACAAACGATTTGGAGCTTTTCTTGTCCTACGTTCACCTGACAAATATTTAATTTATCAGCATTCGGATGCTTTTCCATTTCCTCGACATAACCCACAACAAACTTAGGGGAAGCATCGTACACAAGTTCATCATCAAATCCGTTAGCTTGGATGGCCCGATTGACAGCATTAACAAGCTCTTCGCTTTCCTCAACGACACCTGAGCTTGTTAACTCCTGGATTTGTGAAAAATGAAATAGATTATAGCCAATAGTTTTATTCGTTTCTTTACTATAAATACGTGCAATATTCTCTTTGCGCTGAACTGCTTTATCTTCTCGTTCAGTACTTCCTAAAGTAACGATTAGAGTATCTCCAACGCCTTCTTTATTGTAAAACATGTTCATTGTCCATGTACTCCTTTTATCAAACAGTTATTTTTTCGGTTTGTTTTTCGCCATAATAAATACCGGCTCTAATTTTCCATCTTCATACATAAAGGGAAGTCCAGTTACTGGTACGAGTCCACTAGAAAAGAAATGCATGGTCAACTGTGCAAGTGCATCATAACCTTGCTCATTCTCAATATCAGCAAAAATCAGGACATCTTGATGAGGAACAGCTACCGCTAATTCACCCTTCGCACTCTTCGCCATGCGTTCCAATAATGAATCATTAAGAATTCTACTTGCGTCATAGCCGTCGTTTGTATTCAAGAAATAAAATGTATTTCCTGCAACCGTATCTGCTTTCACTTCAGTAGATAACCCTCTTAAATTGAACAATGACACTTCATGCAAGGCTTCTTTCGTCCAATTTTCCTTCTTTAACCATTCCTCATCAATCAAGCGATAAGAATGACCAAGATCAAGTGCATAGTAGATTCTTGTCTCCGCCGTATGTTCTTCGAAAACAAATGGAACGCCAGCTTCCGTTTCTGAAGCAAACGACCCCGAGCGAATGACTGGAAAGATGCGGTTTTCTTTACCATTAAGTTTTTGCTTCTCTCTCATTACTTTTAACGTTTCTTCTACATGATGAACGACTTCATCTAGTATCTTTTCGCCTCGCTCTTCATACTTAGCAGACAATCCCTTTAATCCAAGACTAATTCCTTTACCTGTTGAACTATCCTCTACCCTAAGTTTTTCTTCCTTTTGATTGTATGTAAGCTCACGGTCTTCTTGTTGAAGACGTTTTTCGAGCAATTTCTTCAATTCTTTTGGTTCCATATTTTCACCACCTATAATTGAGATGTTCTTTTATCATACCATGAAATAAACCAATACAAAAACAAAGCTATGCCACGCATAGCTTTGTACGAAATTACTTAACTTCTGTAAGAAATTCCTCAATTTCTTCCTTGCTTTTTCTCATCTTACTTACAAATCTTCCTGTCTCTTCACCTTCATTAAAGGCTACAAAACTTGGAATGCCAAAAACATCCATTTCTTGGCAAAGTTCAATATGATCATCACGATCAACGTAATAGAAATCTAGCTCAGAGTACTTCTCTTCTAAATCTGGAAGAAACGGATCGATAACGCGACAATCAGGGCACCAATCTGCGGAAAATAACAAAACCGATTTCCCTTCTTTAATTGCTTGTAAATATTCTTCATGAGTGGCAAATTTCTTCATGATAAACCTCCTAGTACTAATCGGTATTAATTTTCATATCTCCTGGACGAATGAGTCCTTTTTTTCTCATTACCTCGGATATTAGCAGACTTATAATAGCTGGTCCAATAAAATGCAATAGAAGAATAGCTGTCCAAATATTTCCTCCGGCACCCATAACGTTCAATGTCATGATTTGTCCAACAAAGCCGCTCGTCCCCATACCGGCACCTGAAGGGTTGTTTAACATCGTCAGCCAACCGCTGCCAATCGGGGCAAGAATAGCGCCAGCTAGCGTAGGTGGAAGAAGAATCCATGGGTTTCGAACAATATTCCCAACTTGTAACATAGAAGTACCAATTCCTTGAGCAATGACGCCCCCTACCCCATTCTCTCGGTAGCTACTTACAGCAAAACCAACCATTTGAGCTGCACAACCAACTGTAGCTGCTCCTGCAGCAATGCCTTCTAATCCTAGCATGATTGCAATGGCCGCACTAGAAATCGGCGCCGTAAGAGCTAGTCCCATAAGCACAGCTACTATAATTCCCATAATTATCGGGCGTTGCTCTGTCGCCCACATAATGAGTGAACCAAAATTAGTCAGTAATGTTTGAATGCCAGGTCCGATAAGAGCTGCCGTTCCATAACCTGCAAAAATAGTGATTAGTGGCGTCACGATAATATCTAACTTAGTTGACTTCGAAACAAGTTTGCCCGCTTCCGCCGCGATAATCGCTGCAGCGTAACTACCTGCTGGACCGCCAAGCTCAGCACCCGCTGCACCCGCTAGAAGCGACGCAAATAAGACAAGAGGAGGCGCTTGTAGACCATACGCTACGGCGACACCAATTGCTGGTCCCATTAAACTCATCGCAAGCTCACCAATAGGAACAAGAAATGATAACGATGAGATTTGCCCTCCAATCGTTTTCAGTATCAAGCCAATAATTAACGACGAAAATAGACCAAGAGCCATGTAGCTTAGAGCTGTAATAAAATAGACTCGTGGTGATAGAGTTACGCCTTTCCTTTGCAAAAATCCGTTCATTACTTTCTCCTTCCAGACCGATGATCCTTACTTAGTATACACAAATTTCTTATTTACCACGTTTGATTAAGGTTTCAGAACTAACGGGTATCTTCATTTTTCCTTATTCAAACAGAAATAGTAATTTAACCTTCTACTATCGAGAAAGGTTTTACTCGTTCACTTTACTGGGAATATATGAAAAAGCCATGCTACAATAATACCGGTATCAAATTAAAGGAGGACTACAAATGGACTTAACTGTTTATCTTGCTGGACAAATTCACGATAACTGGAGAAATGAATTAAAAGAAAAAGCAATCAAACTGGAATTACCTATTCACTTCGTAGGACCCATGGAAAATCATGAGCGTTCTGACGCCATTGGCGAAGAAATTAAAGGCAATCAGCCTAATGCTATTATGAAGGATGAAGCAGCTTCAGAGATCAATAACCTCAGAACTCAGGTTCTTCTTGAAAAATCAGATGTTGTCCTCGCACTATTTGGTGAAAGTTACAAACAATGGAACAGTGCAATGGATGCTGCTACAGCTATCACCCTTGGCAAACCACTTATTCTAGTTCGCCCTGAATCATTGCACCATCCTTTAAAGGAGCTATCGAACAAAGCTCAAGTTACAGTGGAAAATACTGATCAGGCACTAAAAGCCCTGTCCTATATTTTAGAAACAAATTAACGAATCATCAGCTGATATTGACCGACCAGTAAAGAAACTAGTTGTTCATACATGTCAGTTCTTGTAACGGCGCAATTGGTAAAAACACCAATGGCGCCTTCTTTTTTGCTAACATCGACTCGTCTCGCATAATCTGAAATGACAGGACCTAATTCCTCCCCTTGTTCTAACTTCTTCTTAATTTCTTCAGGAAGTGGAAATCTTGCACCACCGGCTACTACTTCATTCCCTATCTTATCTACAAGTGCTCCCCAATTACAAACGTATAAGTGCTCCCCTACCATCTGTACTCCACCTTCAAGACCTATACCAATTGTCGAATGCCCTTTTTCCATTGCAGCTATTGCTCTTTGTTTAGCACCAAGAAGTGTTTCTTCATCACCCCAAGGCTGCTCAGCGACACCTGACTCAACGCTCACCCCCACTACTTCACCTTTAAAGTGAGCTTTGACTGCATTAACTTTCACAGGATTTGTCGACCCGATTGCAACTTTATCCATACATCTTCCCTCCACCATTTTTTAAAAGATCTCATAAGAAAAGGAGCCGTTTTGGCCCCTTCTCACTTACACGTTGCTTTTAATGCTATCTACTGTAGTTTGATCTGTTGACTTCACTAATTTAATCAATAGTTCTTTTGCTGCTGCGTAATCATCTACGTGAATCATTGATGAAGACGTATGAATGTATCTTGAACAAATTCCTACTACTGCAGATGGTACTCCGTTATTAGATAAATGCACTCGTCCAGCATCAGTTCCACCTTGAGAGATGAAATACTGATAAGGAATTTCGTTGCTCTCCGCTGTATCAAGCACAAAATCCCTTAGCCCCTGATGAGTAACCATTGATCGATCATAAATACGCAGGAGAGCCCCTTTACCAAGCTGGCCAAATTCATTTTTATCTCCAGTCATATCGTTGGCAGGACTAGCATCAAGAGCATAGAAAAGATCAGGATTAATCATGTTTGCTGCTGTTTGTGCCCCACGTAAACCTACTTCCTCCTGAACTGTAGCACCAGAATAAAGCTCATTTGGAAGCTCTTCATTCTGAAGCTCCTTCAACAGCTCAATGGCAAGACCTACACCATAGCGGTTATCCCACGCTTTTGCCATGATTTTCTTTTCGTTTGCCATAGGCGTAAATGGACATACCGGTACGATCTGTTGTCCAGGCATGACACCAATTTTTTCTGCGTCTTCTTTGTTATCCGCACCAATATCAATGAGCATATTTTTAATAGCCATTGGCTTGTTTCGTGTAGCATCATCAAGCAAATGTGGAGGAATCGAACCAATAACTCCAGGAATAGGACCATTTTTGGTCATAACCTGAACACGCTGAGCAAGAAGCACCTGGCTCCACCATCCACCAAGTGTTTGAAAACGAAGCATCCCATTTTCAGTAATTGATGTAACCATAAACCCAACTTCATCCATGTGGCCAGCTACCATAATGCGTGGGCCATTGTTTCGTTTAACTCCAAAAACGCTTCCAAGATTATCTTGAATAATTTCATCCGTGTACTTGCCAATCTCACTTTTCACGAATTTTCTAACATCATGTTCAAAACCAGGAGCACCTTGTAATTCAGTTAATGTTTTAAATAACGTGAGAGTTTCTTTTTCCATATGTATCCCCTTCCATCGTTCCTCTATTCCTTTCCTATTGTATCGAATCTAGATAATTGTTGCTAGTGTCACGGATTTTCTATAGAAATATTTGGTCAGAGAGCTAACTTCAGATATACTGAAGATGGAAAATAAATCGTCCATTAAAGGAAGGGAGAATCATAGTAATGAAAACAAGAGATCTATTAATTGGAGCGCTTATTGGAGCTGGAGCAGCAGCTATTACTACTTCAACGATTGCTTCTAAAAAAACGTATATATCACCTGAAAAGGCACTAAAAGCTGTGAAGGGAGCTGTCAAATCCACTTATACTGTCAAAGGTTCATGGATTCACATGAAAACGGATTCAGTAGAAAAGTTCGACCTCCCCTTCACAGTCTATGCTGGTGGACTTACCTGTGAAAAAGAAGGCCAGCTTCAACAGCTTGAATTTATGGTTGATGCTGAAACAGGCACACTAGTAGAATTACAAGCTCAATAAGAGGACTAACTCTTTAGGCTTCTTGGGACTTCGTTTTGAAGTCTTGAATCATTAAAACCCCCTTGCGGAAGAATCGCAAGGGGGTTACATACATTAATTAATTAGAAAGTAGTATTCGTATCGTATACATTATTTTGTAATTTAAAACGAAGAGTTGAATACTTATTTTTTGACCATAGATAAGCAAGAAGTGCTGGACCAACAAGCATTATTGCACTTAGAATTAGAATAACACTCATATGAAGATGCTCACCCGTTACGTCTGCATGACTGTCTTTGTATTCTTTTGCTTTTTCAATGTCTAATACTTTTGAGTCTGGAATAATAGCATTAGCTTCAGTGTCATAGAAAAGGACCTGTGTATGATCTTCAAAGAAGATATTGTCACGAACTGTCGTGAATTCTACAAGCATCATAGAAACCTTACTAAAGTCCTTATCTGCCGAGCTATCAACTTCAATGTTTTCAGCATCTACAACTTTAAGAGAACCTTTATCATAGTCATAATGCTCTTCCCCAAGGTAACCCGCAACACCCTTCTTTACATCACCACTAACATCAGCTTCAGCTTGTGCTGCAGTATTCGCGAAAGGTAATGCGATCAAAAACGCAGCAATAAGTGCAAAAATCCCTTTTTTCATCATTTTTTCCTCCTCTATCAAACAAATTATCCAATTCTTATCATATCATATTCCATCTATTATTCTACTAACATTTTATAGAAAAAAACATCCAATACGAGGAAGGAGAGGATAGATTCTGGTTCTACCTTTATAGCCCCATACCCTTTTTCACGATTTCATAACGGCTATATAAGTTTCCTTTTATCTCATATGATTTAGTATAAAAATGGGATACTAACGAGCACAGCAAAAAAAAGAACCGGTATGCACCGATTCTTATTGAATAACAGGTTTTTTATTAAACTCGTTGCTAATTTCTTTTGAGCGTGTTGCAGCATTCTCAACAGCGGCTTCAAAAGCTTCTCCTCCACCATTTTCATACAATGCCTCAAGACCTGCTTGAGTTGTTCCATTTGGTGAAGTAACTTTCTTTCTAAGATCAGCTGGAGAGTCTTCTGATTGCTCTGCCATCATTCCAGCACCAAGTACAGTTTGAACAGCCATTTTCCTTGCTGTTTCCGTTTCAATACCGCCTTCAATTGCTGCTTTTTCTAAACTTTCAATAACATAATAAATGTAAGCCGGTCCGCTTCCAGCAACACCTGTAAATACGTCCATTTGTTTTTCTTCGATCACGACTGTTTCGCCAATAGAACGAATAAGTGCGCGGGCAATTGACACCTGCTCATCATTTACATGTTTTCCTGCTGCTAGGGCAGAAATGGATTTACCAATCATACTTGAAGTGTTCGGCATAACGCGGATCACTGGTTGCTCTCCATCGAGCTGATCCTCAATATAAGATGATGGTACGCCAGCAAGAACTGATAAGAGAAGTTGATCATCTGAAATGAAATCTTCAATTCCTTCAAGTGCACGTTCAACATCTTTTGGCTTCATTGCTAGGATAACAACATTAGCCTCACGAACTGCGAATTCTATACTTTGAGTCGCCAATACGCCGTGGTTCTCCATAAGTTCCTGACGACGTTGTTCATTACTTCTGTTTGTCATAATAATACGTTCAGGTTCAATAGTACCTGACTCAATCATTCCTGCAGCCATTGCTTCTGCCATTGAACCCGCTCCGATAAACGTTACGGTTTTATTTTCTAGCATGATTGCCTCCTTTGGATTTCCGAAAAATCATCTACGGTCATTTATACTAACACTGCATCCACCACGCTTCAACCTTTATGAAGCAAGAAATAAGCATACGTGCAAGATACATAGTGAAAACGCTATCATTCGAATCTCAACGTAAACTACGTGAATGAGATCGACGTATATCGCTTCTCACGCCATCTCACAAGCTCTCATCAAGACTGCGCCATTAACATATTGTGGTAAAAAAGGTTCGCTTCAGTTTTTTTAAACGATGGATTCTATTCATTACTTATATGAATTTCGATTTGCTTTTCCATAAATATAGCAAAAAAGAGGTCCCCTTTTGGGACCTCTCATTATTATGCTTGTACTTGTGGTCTAGATTTCTTCAATATTCCTACCATCAATGCCGTAATAACTGTACCAATGACAATGGCAAGGATATAGAGAAGAATATGAGTTAATGAGATGTTATTCACAGACCAGATAACAAACGCTCCGCCATGCGGTGCTGGTAAAGCTATATTAAACAACATTGTTAATGCACCTGCAACAGATGAACCAACAATAATGGAAGGAATAACTCGGCCTGGATCTGCTGCTGCAAATGGAATTGCGCCTTCTGTGATGAATGAAGCCCCCATCACATACGCTACTTTTCCTGCTTCACGCTCAGTTTTGTTAAATCGATTTTTAAATAGTGTTGTTGCAAGTGCGAGTCCAAGTGGTGGTGTCATACCGCCTGCCATAATCGCTGCATGATACGTCAGATTACCTGCATCAATCATCGCAATACCAAACGTAAAGGCCGCTTTATTAATTGGACCACCCATATCTACCGCCATCATTCCTCCTAGTATTAAGCCAAGAAGGAGTTTATTCGTAGTGCCCATACCACTCAACCAGTTCTCAAGCCCTGTATTCAGAGCCCCAACTGGCTCGATTACAACGTACATCATAATAATCCCTGTAATAAAAATACCAAACAGTGGATAAAGCAAGACTGGCTTTAACCCTTCTAGAGACTGTGGTAGTCCAGAGAAAAGCTTTTTCAAAAGAAGAACAGCGTAACCAGCAAGGAAACCAGCAATGAGTCCACCTAGGAACCCTGCACCGTTTGTAGAAGCCATCAAGCCACCAACAAGACCAGGAGCAAGACCAGGACGATCGGCAATACTCATTGCAATAAATCCTGCAAGAACTGGAATCATAAGGGCAAAGGCATTTCCACCGCCAATTGTGCTAAGTGCTGCTGCAAATGCATTGTAACTTGGGTCATCTGGATCTGCAGCATTGATACCAAAGATAAATGAAAGGGCTATCAAAATACCGCCACCAACTACGAGCGGAAGCATATTCGAAACACCGTTCATTAAGTGCTTGTAGAAAGCTGATTGCTTTCCTTTTCTTTCGTTTTTCTTCTCACTGATTTGATCTTCGTATGACCCTGAAGATTTATAGACTGGCGCATCGCCATTTGCTGCCTGCTTCAACAAGTCAGCTGGCTTCCGGATTGCTTCTGCCACTGGAACTTCAATTACTTTTTTTCCTTTGAAACGTTCCATTTCTACCTTCGTATCAGCAGCAACAATAATACCAGGTGCCTTTTCAATTTCTTCATCAGTTAGACGATTTTTCACGCCTCCAGATCCATTTGTTTCAACTTTGACACTATAACCCATTTCAGATGCTTTCGCTTTCAGCGCATCCGCAGCCATATACGTGTGAGCAATTCCTGTAGGGCATGCTGTAACAGCTAATATTTTCCCAGTAACTTCAGTTGTTTCTTCTACTTCTTCTTCATCAGCATTTTCTTCTTCTTTCTGATCAAATGCTTGCAAAACTTCTTCTTCCGTTCTTGCTTCAAGAAGCCCTTTACGGAATTCGTTATCCATTAAGAATGAAGATAGTCTTGATAGCGCTTCTAGATGCGTTTGGTTTGCACCTTCAGTCGCAGCAATCATAAAGAACAGGTGCGCCGGCTGACCGTCAAGAGACTGATAATCGATACCCGCATTAGAACGTCCAAACACAATCGCTGGTGCCTTTACTGCTGCTGTTTTGGCATGAGGAATGGCTATACCTTCTCCAATACCAGTCGTACTCTCTTTCTCACGCGCATGTATCGCTTTTTTGAACGCGTTAAGGTCCTGTAATTTGCCTGCTCTCTCTAGTTTTTCAGATAGCTCATTAATAACACGATCTTTTGAATCCGCTTCAAGATTCAGAATCATTGTCTCTTTTGTTAATAATTCTGTGATTCTCATATACCTCGACCTCCCATTTCTTCATAAGTCTGAACCCTAATTTGCTTTCTTAATTCTTGTACTTCTTCTGCTGTACAAAAGCCTGTTGAAAATGCGCTTGCACTGCCTGCTGCAATTCCAGATTGGAATGCTTCCTTCAAATTCTCAGTTTCAATATATTTACTTAGAAAACCAGCTACGACTGAATCCCCTGCTCCAACTGAATTCTGTACTTTACCGACCGGGACATTTCCGAAAAGAATCTCATTAGATGTAATCAGCACAGCCCCATCACCGGCCATTGAGACAATCACGTTCATTGCTCCCATTTGTTGCACTTTCTTCCCGTATTCAACTGCATCTTCCACTGAAGTTATTTTAACTCCAAACAAATCGCCAAGTTCATGATGATTCGGCTTCACTAGGAATGGCTTTGCTTTCACGGTTTCTTCCAATGCTTTTCCCTTGGTGTCTACAATAGCCTGCACTCCGTCTGGTAAGGACTTCAAGATATTAGAGTAGATATTTTGATCAATACTAGTCGGCACGCTACCTGCCATTACGACGATATCACCCGCGACAGTTTGTGAAAGTTGTTGAAGTAATTTCTCAACATTTCCTTCAGAAATCATTGGGGATAGTCCATTAATTTCAGTTTCCTCACCATTTTTTAACTTAATGTTAATTCGCGTATCACCTTCAACATGGATGAAATGAGGATGTAGGCTTTCATCTTTTAGTGATTGTTCAATAAATTGACCTGTAAAACCGCCTACAAATCCTAACGCTGTAGAATCGTGTCCAAGTCGTTTTAATACTTTGGTAACATTAACGCCTTTACCACCGGCAATCTTTGTTTCTTCATCTACTGTATTAACAAGCCCCATTTTAAGGTCATCCAGTCGAACAATATAGTCAACTGATGGATTTAATGTAATTGTATAAATCATATTTTCACCACTTCTACTGTTGTTTGTTTACTAATATTATCTAAGAGCATTTCAGAATTTTCGTTCGTAATGATGGCACATGCTTCAAGATCAGCCACCTTACTGAATGCCGCTTCTCCGAATTTCGAGTAATCTGCAATAATGTATGGTTCGCGCGATAGTTTAATCGCTGCTCTTTTGATAATGGCTTCATCAGGGTCAGCTGTTGTATATCCTAACGTTTCATGAATACCGTTTATACCTATAAAACATTTATCAAACCGATATGTTTCAATACTTTCAAGCGCCTTTACTCCTGTCATAGCTCCTGTTCTTGATTTGAACTTCCCACCAATCACATAGGTGGTTATTCTATCTCCTTGAAGACTCTCAATTACAGGATATCCGTTAGTCACAACCATCACCTGTTTGTCAGATAAAAACTCAGCAATTTTCTGAGTCGTTGTCCCTGCATCAAGAAAAATACAGTCACCATCTTTAACTAATCCAGCGGCGTAAGAAGCGATTTTTTCCTTTTCAGTCAAATTCTGTGTTGATTTCTCACCAAGCGACGGTTCTGTCCACTTCGAGTGAAAAAGAGATGCTCCGCCATGTACTCGCTTTAGCTTATTCTCTTCTTCCAGTTGGACAAGGTCACGACGAATAGTTGAAACTGAAGCTCCAGTTGCATCGCTCAAATCATGTACCGTAACCGTTTCTTTTTCTTTAAGAACTTGTAAAATGATGAAATGACGTTCAGCATTTAACAATTCATCACCTACTTTCTAATCTCATTATAATGAAAGCACTTTCAATAGTCAATCATTTTCGTTCAAATTTATTCAAAAACAATCAAAAACAATCATAAATGATCATACGAGACTTTCTATAAACCACAATTGCTTATCATTACAATTTGAACAAAGTTTTATTTGAACAAAAAAAGAAGACTGCCTTTAGCAGTCCCCTTACTATCACACATTTCGTTTTACTTCATCCGTCACGTTGTACTCCTTATCCCACTTTAAAGCACGATAAATCGCATCATGGTAAAAAATAAACCACGAATTTTGATCAACAGCATCTTTTATCCATTTCTCTTTCTCATAAATCGATGTCATCGGATAATCATCGTATGCAAGAACCCATAAAGGATTCTGATGGGCATGAGTTGGCATAAGATCTGCCATATGAATCAAGCGCTCTTCGCCCTCATTCATAATAATGATCGCATGTCCATCACTATGTCCTCCTGTATGGTACATATTCAACCCTGGAATGACTTCATAAGATTCCTTAAATATATGAACTTTGTTTTGAATCGCTTCCCAGTTTTCTTTCCAATATGTATTTTTCGAACGAATATTTGGCTCCTTCATTTCGTTCCACTCTACCTCTGAAGCATAAATAACAGCATTCGGAAACGTTGGTTTATATCCATCTCCATCTGGCTCTGTTAATCCACTCGCGTGATCAAAATGAAGATGTGTCATTAAGACAATATCAATTTCCTCAGCAGATAGTCCAAGTTTTTCAAGGGATCCATGAATATCCGACTCTTCTTCAACTCCATAATTTCTTTTTTGTTTTTCACTTAATTTGTCTTTTCCAATCCCTGATTCAATTAAGATGTTCTTGCCCTGCCATTGTAAAAGGAGAGGATCTGTTCTAAGCTCAATCTGGTTTTTTTCATTTACCGGGTACCGCTTACTCCACAATGGTTTTGGTACAACTCCAAACATTGCGCCCCCATCCATATGAGTCACGCCACCTCTAAGCCATGTAATGGATAAACTTCCAACTTGTAACTGCTCCATCGAAATCCCACCTTTATAAGATTAGTTTCATTTTCTCACTAAAAGAAACCGCTTTCAATAATATTCAAAAAAAGAGCCGCATTTAAACGACTCAACTTCTAAACTGTGCTTCACATCGATAGATCCGACTACCTTTTGATGAGAACTTTTCTTCATATTCCGTCATCACATTATCTTCCATATTACTCTGATGCAAGTTAAGGCTAACTTGATTAAGTATCATCCCATATAAGGAGAAGCTATGAAGAGAATATTCAAAAAGCCCTTGATTATCTGTCTTAAAATGAACTTCTCCATTTGGTTTCATAACATCCCGATAAAGATCAAGGAATGTCTTATTGGTAAGTCTTCTTTTCTCATGACGATTTTTAGGCCAAGGATCAGAGAAATTCAAATATACTCGACTGACTTCATTTTCTTCAAAAATGGTACTTAAATCTTGTGCGTTCTCATTCAACAAACGAACATTTGGAACATCTTCTTCAATTAATTTCTCTAATGCTGACACCATTACGCTTGATGAAAGCTCTAAACCAACATAATTCACATCGGGATTCTGTCTGGCCATACCGATTATAAATTGACCTTTACCAGTTCCAACCTCTAAATGTATCGGATTACTATTATCGAAAACATCTTTCCAATTTCCTTTACGATCAGTAGGGTTCGTCGGAACGAATTGAGGATTCTTTGCAAACATATCTTCTGCCCATGGCTTATTGCGTTGACGCATACTTTCACTTCCTTATTATCTAATCACCGTTTTTACACAATCGACATTTTACCATGAATTCTTAAGAATAGAAAGGCGAGGGAGGGGGTATGTAAAAGTAACAGGATTGTTGAAAAGCAAACCAGAATCATTTAATAATATCGGTTATGCTAGAGACAGGGAGGAGGGTGAATAAATGGAGCACTTTCTCATGATGTGGGCACCCTGGATTGTCATCGTCGTTTCCGTGGTTGCACTTTTTGGCTGGGGAGCAAAAGGGGACACTAAATAACATATCCAAAAGCAGATAAAAGAAACTTTTCATTTCAAAACACGGAGTAATCCGTGTTTTTTCATTATTCAACCGGCATAATTCCTACACACATGTACACGCTATCTAATAGTACAAATAAGGAGGAACAATTATGCCACTATCACATCGCGACCAGCTTTTTATACTCGCTGATATTCTCAAAAATCATCAAACCGATTGCTCTGGAACAACTTCAGAGTGTGAGCAAATTCAGCGCCTTGCCAATTCCCTGCAACAAAATAATGGCATTGCACCAGAAATCAAACAAATCCTCAATCAAATTGAGCAATATAGTGTAACAGGTGCGACAGAAACAAATTTATTAAACCACATAGAAACCCACCAGCCTCATCTTAGCCAGTGGGTCGATACTATTGATCGGTATCAATAAGTCGATAATGATTCAAATTTTCTAAATCCCTTTTCCAGAATTCAACTTCCCCGTCTAAGCCTTTAAGATCATACCAGTAAATGGACAGTAAGGTCTGCGCTACCACATACCAATACATGCGGTGGCGAAGGCTTTCTGTATTCTCTAGCCCATAGTGACCGAGCCATTCTCCCCATTCTTCTTTTGGAACATACCAGTATAGAAGCATCCCAATATCTAAAGCTGGATCTGCCACTACCGCTCCATCCCAATCGATCAAATAGAGATTCCCTTCTTCGCTAAACATCCAGTTGTTATGATTGACATCGCAATGACACACAACTTTTTCGACATGTTCAAGGTCATTCTTATTTGCAGCTAAATACGAAAGGGCTCTTATCACTTCCACGTCTCTCCGATGATGATTCTCAAACTTCTGCAATAGATCAAGATAAATCACATCAGGTGAGAGGGGCTTTTTCCCAAGCCGATTGAGCATCCTTCGAAGTTCTGAAGACCGATGTATTTTATAAAGCATTTGCGCCACTCGCGGCTGCTTCATTTCATAGGACTTCAGTTCCCTCCCCGGCAACCACTTTTGGGCTGTAATAACGTCTCCATTCTCAAGTCGCTTGGTCCAGAGAAGTTTCGGTACAATTCCTTCCGCCGACAAAACAGCCAGAAAAGGCGAGGAGTTCCGTTTTAGGAATAATTTCTCGTCTCCATATTGAGCTAAGTATGCTTCGCCTGTCGCTCCGCCAGCAGGGGTCACCTGCCAGCCTTCGCCTAAAATGTTATCCAACAAATTCACCTTCGATTTCCGTTAGTTTGTAGATTCTGGAAGTTTTGCGTTTTTAGCGAGATCTTCTCCGGACTTAGCTAAAAACCGTCTACGAATAAAAAATTATAACACACGTTGAAGAAATCTTCATGTGTTAATCACTCGTTATTAGAACAATTGTGCTAAACGGTGCAATAGATATGACTTTTTCAGATGTTTTTCTTAGCGGTTCAACACTTGCATGTTCACCTTCAACAAGGACCCATTTGTCTCCATCTCCAATATCGATCACATCAGGATGATATCCTCCGTTATGAATCACAATAATCGATTCGCTAGTATGGTGCTGGTTGATTCGATATGCGAGAATAGGCCCTGGAGAATCGATAAAGTTAATTCGATTCATGTCATGACCTTCAGTCATTTTAAATGCTTCAAAATGTTTTCTAATCGAGATTAGTCCTCTAATATACTTGACATTTTCTTGGACAGCTCTCATTCTCTGCCAATCAAATCGGTTAATTTTATCTGGAGATTTATAGCTATCTTCTACCCCATTCTTTGTTCGGAAAAATTCCTGACCTGCATGAATAAATGGAATTCCCTGACAAAGTATTGTAATGGCAGTAGCTAATCTATGCATGCCTTGTTTCACTTCTTCGCTCACACTAGGATGACTGCGATTTAAGCGGTCCCATAGCGTATGGTTATCGTGACATTCCACATAATTAATGGATTGAGATGCTGTAATAAATTTATCTCCAACACTCCCCATTATACACTTCTTTACATCTTCTTTAACTGAAAAATTCCCATTAGCGAAGCCTGTAGAGCCTGTATCAAACAATTTCCCTTTAACTGAATCTCTAAAGTGGTCATTGAAATAGCCGATTCTAGGCGTTTCTCGCGCATTTGAGCTCATCGCTTTCCGATGATCAGGTAGGATGGTGTTCATATGCCAACCTTCACCAAAAATCAATATCGATGGATCAATGCAATCTAACGCATAACGCACTTCATTCATCGTTTCCTTATCGTGGATACCCATCAAATCGAAGCGAAACCCATCAACACCATATTCTTTTGCCCAGTAAACGACAGAATCTACAATTAACTTTCTCATCATTCTTCTTTCTGACGCCGTATCATTCCCAACGCCAGTTCCATTTGAAGGTTTTCCACCATGATCAAAACGGAAGTAGTAACCTGGCACAATTTTTTCCAAAGGGGATGCATGGAGTTGATAGACATGATTATAGACAACGTCCATAATCACTCTCAATCCCTTCTCGTGAAGCTTCCCAATCATTTCTTTTACTTCTCTAATTCGCGTGTAAGGTTCATGAGAATTTAATGAATAGCTTCCTTCTGGCACAAAATAATGGATAGGATCGTAGCCCCAATTATATCCCGGAGGAGCTTTCATTTCATCTACGCTACCAAAATCCTGAATTGGAAGAAGTTCTACATGCGTAACACCGAGCCACTTTATATAATTAATCCCAGAAGGAAGACCATCCTTAGGCGGTGGCTCTTCTGTAAATGCCTTATATTTCCCTCTATTTTTAAGACCACTTTTTGCTTGTGAGCTAAAATCTCTGACGTGAAGTTCATAAATGACCGCATCAGATGGTTTTGCAAAAGTAGGTTTTTCCATAGGGTTCCAGCCATCAGGGTTAGTATTTGAAGCGTTCATTACCATCCCAAACTTGCAGTTAGACGTAGCGGCTTTCGCATAAGGATCGATCGTTTCTCGCATTTCTCCATTCACATACACTGTGTAAGTGTACAGCGTTCCTTCTCCATCTTCAGGAGATAACCCCTCGAATACACCTTGTTCTTGTTTTAGCATCGGTAATTCTTTTACCTTTTGGAATTCCTCATTATAAATATTGACGATTACTTCTGTAGCAGTCGGTGCCCATACTCGAAAGATGGTTCCATTCTCAGTTAGAATTGCCCCTAGTTCACCATCATAATAATAGCGTTCATCAAATAAATCAGTTCTGACAACTTTCCCAGTAAAAACAAGACTTGTTTCACCACTCGAATGAACTAGAAAATAATTGTTGCCTGGACTATATTCATGATCAACATGTAACGAAACAAGCCTCTTTTTCCCCATTTTAGAGGTTTCTTTTACTTCAATTGAAAGATCTATATGTCCATCAGTAAGGGTGTAGGCACCTTGAACATCTAACGAGATATCAGCCATTACCGTAATCGTCTGAAAGTCATCCCAATAGGCTGTAAAAGCCTGGCTCACTTTTTTATATGCAGAATAATCTCGTATCATATGAATCCCATCCTTTGCTGAGATGCTTACAACCGTTTGTCACTACCTATCTTATTTTGAAAATCTTTTTTTGACATTTGTTCGATCTAGATTTTCATGAAAACCAACTTAATAATATCGGTCCAAGTATCGAGACACTTAGGGCACATAAACTTAACCCAATAGAACTAATAGCAGCTTCTCTCTCTCCATATTCAAGGGCTTTTGAAGTGCCAATGGCGTGTGATGCCCCACCAAAAGCCATTCCCACTCCAAGAAAATTGGATATACCAAGTAGCTGAAATAACCATGGCCCTGTGACAGCACCGCCAATCCCAGCGATCATGACGAAAATAACCGCAAAAGCTGGCTCTCCACCAGTCATACTGGCTACTTCCATCGCAACAGGGGTTGTCACGTTTTTTGAAATAATTGTGGAGACAATCATTTCATTATACCCACTTATGACCGCAAGCCAATATCCTGACAAAATGCCTACTATACTTGCTATTAGTACCGTTACAAGTATTTCTAATTTGTATTTACTTAATAATTCCCTTTGTTGATATAGCGGAAAGGCAAGTGCCACAATGGCAGGTCCTAATAAAGCATCAATCCATTTCCCCCCGCTGAAATATGTGTCATATGACACATCCAAGGACGTTAAGATGATAACGAGAATAACAGTGCACGTTAGCACTGGTATCATAAATGGATAAGGAAATATCTGATAAAGACGCCGGAAAACAACATATAACAATAAAGTAATCGTAAACCATAGAATCATTTGCATGATCATCATTTTTCTCTACTCCTTTCGATTAGCAAGAAACTGGCCAAGCAATCCTGTCGTTCCCATTACAATCCATGTGCTTATCAGAACGATTGGAACTAACCAGAGACTTTTTCCACTAAAGAAGTCGAGATGTTGCACAATACCGACAGTAACTGGTATAAAAAGCAACGGTAAATGATTCAATAATGTAGCTGCTCCTTGAGAAATCCAACTCACGGGAATCCACTTTAAATAAAGTCCCAACAAGAGAAGGAGCATTCCAACAACGCTTCCTGGAATAGGAAGTGATAAGACCTTTTGGAGATAACCTCCTACAATGTAAAACCCGAACAGAAGGCCAATCTGCAAGGTGATCATAAGGAACTTATTAATTAGTGAATTCATAAGAGGCCACACATTTGTATCTCGGTTTGTCATTAGGTTCAACTCGATATAGATGAATGCTTGAGACTTCCTGACTTTCACATAATAGTGACGGCCAATCAGGATGTATTTCTTTACTAGAGTCGCGCCATTTTTTTGCAAGTGTAACGTGAGGAGAATATTCCCCTTCACTAACAGAAAAACCTGCCAATTCACTCACCCGGAGTATTTCTTGATGAATTCTTTCCAATGGTTCTGTTCGATGGACGGAAGCGTAAAGTACTCTTGGGCGTCTATCATGACCGAAATGATCTAACCCTTCAAGCATAACCTTAAAGGGTTTAATATTCCTAACCACCCTCTCCAACTCTTGATGAAGTACAGATAACTGTTCTTCTTCTGCTCCACCTAAAAAAGCTACTGTAATATGAAAATCTTCAGGATACACCACATGTTTAAACAATTCTAAAGGAGAGCTTTCTTGAATTTCTTGAAGCGTTCTTCTAAGTTGTGGTTGTATGGGGAGTGCTATAAAATAATGTGTATTCAACTTACTCACTCTTTCTATCCTAATTCTATTCTATCAAAAAAACTGAATAATCTTTTATCTTTTTACTTTTAAGCTAGTTCTTATTACTTAAGATTTATCTTTTGCTATAATGGGGAACAGTAATAGGAATCATTATCTGTTGGGCTCCACCGATATTATTACTCTCTATACTCTTACCAATTAAATAAGGTAAATAACCTTAACTTGTCTGAAAAGGATGTGCTTATATGATCTATGAAAATATGGCTGATCTTATTGGTGATACACCATTACTTAAATTAAACCGTGTTCCAAATCCCGACGGAGCAAAAATTTACGCCAAACTAGAGTATTTCAACCCCAGTCGAAGCGTAAAAGACCGCGCAGCGTTCAATATGATTGAAAAAGCTGAGCAAGATGGGTTACTCAAAGAAGGTTCAACAATCATCGAGCCTACTTCTGGAAATACAGGTATTGGCCTTGCCATGAATGCAGCGGCTAAAGGGTATCCTGCTATTATTGTTATGCCCGATAATGCTACGCAAGAGCGGATCAAGCTTCTTAAAGCTTACGGATCAAAAGTCGTATTAACTCCATCATCTGAGAAAATGCCTGGTGCAATTAAAAAGGCTAAAGAAATTGCTGAAACAATTGAAAATAGCTTTATCCCAATGCAATTCGAGAATGCAGCTAATCCGGATGCTCATAGGACATCGACGGCTCTTGAGATTATTGAAGGAATGAAGCAGCTCGGCGTTACACCGGCAGCCTTTATCTCAACAGCTGGTACTGGCGGAACCGTAACAGGAACAGGAGAAGTACTGAAAGAATACTACCCTGACTTAACCGTTCATGTTGTGGAACCTGAAGGCTCACCAGTGTTGTCTGGTGGAAAACCTGGAAAACACAAACTTGTTGGAACAAGCCCAGGCTTTATTCCAGATATTCTTAATACGTCTGTTTATGATGAAGTTATTAAAATTTCAGATGAACAGGCATACGAAGTAACCAGGAAACTCGCTCGAGAAGAAGGACTTCTTGTGGGACCCTCATCAGGTGCAGCCGTATATGCTGCTATGCAAGTTGCTGAACGTTTATCACCTGACCAAGTTGTTGTCACAATGACCTGCGATTCCGGTGAACGATACCTTTCAAGTGATTTATTCAGCTCTAAATAAAAGAAGTGATCTTTGATTTATCATTAATTAGTCAGCGCCATGCCAATGTTGGCATGGCGCTCATTCTATTATTTTGCAAGTTCATAAATAGCTTCAGCATAAATGGCTGTTGCTTTTAATAAATCTTCTACATCAACATACTCATCTTTTTGATGAGCGAGTTGTGGCTTCCCTTCAAATAAAGCACCGAACGCAACCCCCGCTTTTAGTGAACGAGCATAAGTCCCTCCACCAATCGATAAAAGTCTCGCTTGCTCACCAGTCTGCTTTTCATACACCTTTTGAAGCTTTTGAATCAATTCATGATCCTCAGGTACGTGATGAGGTGTCATATGATCAACTACATTCATTTGCACTTCCAGTGGTTCAGTTACTTTATTGAACGTTCTCTTAACATCATCGAACGAGCATGTAACAGGGTATCGTAGATTAATTCCTATTCGCCCTTCATGATTAGCTTTATATGCAAATGTACCTGAGTTCATCGTTAGAGAACCTGTTACCTTATCTTCATAAGCTACACCAAACCGCTCCCCAGTAAAATCATTCAGGAGCCACATAGTAATAAATCCAATATAGTTGGCACCGTTTTGATCGAGAGCTTGTTCATCTAGAAATTCAGCTAATTTGAAGGCTGCATTTACTCCTTCATGGGGAGCAGATCCGTGGACAGATACACCGTGCACTTCAAGTGATAGTTCCTGGTCTAGTGTTACACGACCTTCTAAACCTTTCTTTTCTAAAAATAGCTCGAATGCTTTCTTTGCGTCAAGTAACTCAGCTTCATCCCCCTTACATTTAGCACTAGCAAAATCGGGAACCATGTTCAAACGCTGACCGGAATGAAATGATTGAAGAATCATTCCTTCTTTCTGAGTGTCTTTTACAGGAAAAACCCATTCGAAATCAGCAATCCCCTTCTCCGCATGTATTATGGGAAAAACTGCATCAGGTGCAAAACCCATGCCTGGCATTTCTTCGTTTTTAAAATATGTGTCTACACAGCGCCATGAGCTTTCTTCATCTGTCCCGATAATCATTCTCACTCGCTTTGAGACTGAAGGCAAAAGCTCTTTCACTATATTCATCGCCCAATAAGCAGCAATAGTTGGTCCTTTATCATCAATAGCTCCTCTAGCAAACAACTTCCCATCGCGTAGATCAGGATCAAATGCTGGAGTCGTCCAACCATTTCCCGCTGGAACAACGTCCACATGACACAGCACACCTACAATGTCTTCTCCTTCACCAAATTCTAAATGTCCTGCCACATGTTTAACATCCTTCGTTTGGTAGCCATCTCGCTCACCTAAAGCAAGCATGTAATCAAGAGCTTCTTTTACGCCGGGACCAAACGGTGCTTCTTCATTTCCCAGCTCTTCTTCTAGCACACTTTCGATTTTCAAAAGTCCTTTTAAATCAGCTAACATATCTTCTTTTCGATTGATCACTTCTTTTTTCCAATTTATACTCTCCATATTATTTACACCCGCCTACTTATTTTTTCATATACGCTTTTATCACAAATAACAAATAATTTTGCGTCACGTGAAATTGGTTCATCAAGACGGCGATTTATATCCATGCGGTTACCATCTGCAACCAATGTGGCACCCTGCTGTAATAAGTCCTGAAAGGCTTCCCTATATGTATTCCAATCTGGATGAACAGCTATTTCATATAAATTATCACCATGTCCTCGACTTAATAGCTGAGAATAGACGCCTGAAATTCCTTTCGTAAATGCTGATCTAACCGCCATGCGAGATACAGCTTCATGCGAAAGTACAAATTCATCTACCTGGACATGAGTGAAATTCTTTATGTGCTCTTCTTTCATCACTTCAACCGTTGTGTGAATATCAGTTGACATGCGTTCGATCGAACTAGCAATAATCAACGATTTCCCATCAGCAAGAAGAGAATCGTGGATAGCATCATCCGAAAACACCAGAACTGCCTTCGCTTTCATTATATCCGCTTTTTTGAGAGTGGCTTCTTCAGCAGCATCCCCCTGTATATAATGAATGTTATCTTCTGTTAGCGGGGTTTTTGGTAGTTTATCAATGATGACAATCTCACATTTATCAGAATCCCTAATCTCTGATACGGCATATGCCGCCTTTTGTGACCACCCTATTATAACAATATGATTATCTCCCTGATACGGCATTTTCCCTTCCTCCTTTCGCTTTTTAATTTCTGCAAATCCGTCCACAAACTTCCCGATAACCACACCAATTAATCCAATTCCTGCGATATAGAGAAACATTGCATAGATTCTTCCTCCAACTGTGACAGGGAAGTAGTCTCCATATCCTACTGTCGTAACGGTCGTCATAACCCACCAAAATGAATCAAAGAGTGAAGGGAATGTCTCAGGTTCGAGTAAACGCATAACAAAAGCACTTACGATCACTAATGCTATAGCGACAATGATCATAAACCGGTTGTTTAATTTAATCGCATTTTTAATAAATATTCGAAATAACACCAGCACACGCCTCCTCTCAATATTAGTCCTTTAAGAATAGCAAAGGTAAGTTCGATAAGGAAGTTTGACCCAAAAGAAATGAAATTTTTTGCCGAAATAACAGAATTATTGTAAAATAAACTTTAAAGAGGGGGTGTAAGTTCGCCCAAAAGAGGGAAATGGGAGTAGGAGTGGAATTAAATAATAATACCAATCAATCGCTTATCTTATGAAAGTGGTCATACCTATTCGTCAATACACCAAGTTGGGGAACCCAACACATCCAGAAATCACTTCCAGTCATAATCGGAGCACTCAACCAAACTTTCATGAAAAAATCGAAGGAACAATTAGAAAATTAAGTATATCTTTACGTTTCCTTCATATGGTTTTAATAGTCACTATTTATGCTAAGGATAAGGCATTGATTACATGTTAGGGAGTGGTTCTTTGAGTATTACTTCAACTGATCGTATGATGACCCGTATCAAGTCTATCTATTTATTTATTAGCAAGCATGGTACTGTCAGCACTAATGAGTTAGTTGAAGAGTTTGGGATTACCCAGCGCACTGTTCAAAGAGATTTGAACGTGCTGGCCTACAATGAACTAGTCAAAAGCCCAAACCGAGGATTCTGGACAACCACAAGCAAGAGAGTAAAAGTTGGCTAACAAAATAAATTCACTCGTAAAACCTGGCTTTTCGTCAATGTTATTCTGACGAAGGCCTTTATTTTTGGTCTCTTTCACTTTTGATTTTGGATATGTTAGCTTCTATTGTTGATTTTTTGATTTTTGAATCATTGAAGTGAGTATTCGCTTTAATTGCCTAAATGAGCTAAAATTCAACAACGCTTATTAACACAACCCTCTAATTAAGGAGACCACGATAAAAGCCCTGCTACTAGAGCAGGGCTTGCATCATTTATTTTTTCAATAATGAGTGATGATAATTCGCTGGAACCATGATTTTATCATGACGATAACTTACAGATTGATCCGCACTTAGAAAAGGGTGATCACTTGAAAGAAAATCAGATAAGAAACCCTCTGAAAGATAAAATCCTTCAATCTGTCCATCCTTATGAATCACGATATCTTTCACCTTCCCTAACTCTTCACCATCCTCCGTTAGAACCTGACATTTATCCAACGATTTATATGAACATTGATCAATTAGAACGGAGGATTGCACTTCTTCTTGTTGATTATGAAGAAGGTAATCATCACCTTCCCAATTGATCTGATTATATGAAATAATCATCGTTTCATCGGCTTCCTTTTCTTTTCGGTCATCGTCTGTAACAGGATAGTTATCAGGAGTAAACTGTCCCCCAGAGGCTTGAATAGAATGAAGCATTTCATCTGAATGATGATCTGGTATTGCATTCTGCTTATTCGTTGCTTCTTTTTTCTGAACCTCAACAAACGTTGCTTTAGAAAGTGATCGATCGAAATAAACCTGCTTTACAACAAATTCAGCTATTGAATCATTCTTAAGCTTTTGATTCAGCACTTCTTTTCCAACCTTAATCATGAACATCCTCTCCTTCGCGACTGACTAGTAAGGGTATTCCCCAGCTACACGAAAAGAAAACGGTAAAGTAAACCTTCCTTCATCAGAGGAGGACTTACTTATGCAGAATGTCTACTTCTTCAGCTGTTAATTCGCGGTACTCCCCCGGTTCTAAATCGCGATCAAGGTGAATATCCCCCATTTGAATCCGCTGCAAATAAACGACTTGCTTTCCGACTGCTTCAAACATCCGCTTTACTTGATGAAACTTCCCTTCATGTATCGTTAATTCAATCTCCGAGACCTCATCCGATGATAGAATGGTCAATTCACCTGGTTTTGTTTCGTAACCATCATCAAGAGTGACACCTTTTTCAAAAGCATGAACATCTTCTTCTGTAACAACACCATTAATTTTAGCGAAGTATGTTTTAGGAACATGATGTTTTGGTGACGTTAAATGATGTGCGAGCTTTCCATCATTCGTAATGATAAGCAATCCTTCTGTATCTTTATCAAGACGACCGACAGGAAATGGTTCAAAAACTTGATCATCAGGAATGAGAATGTCAATGACGGTCTCATGGTCTTCATCTTCCGTTGCTGAAATCACACCTGCTGGCTTATTCATCATCAAATAAATAAATTCTCGATATTCAACTATTTCTTCATGCACCGTTACTTGGTTCTGTTCAGTGTTAACGTGTTGCTTTGGATCTTTAATGATCTCTTCATCAACGCGGACAACGCCTGTCTTAAGAAGTTTTTTTACTTCCTTTCTAGTTCCATAGCCCATATTTGCCAATAGTTTATCTAAACGCATAAAATCAATCCTTTTCCATATTTTTTCCACGATTTATTTACTTTTTTAGCATACTTTCTAGTTCTGAAGGGTATGTAAACGTTAAATGCCAATATGCACGTTTGGAGTGAATCGAATGACTGTGAAAGTTGGACTTTTAGCAACGGCTCGTAAGAAAAGTAATAAATCAGCGCCTGTTACAGAATTTTACCAGAGTCCTTTATTTCAAAAAACGCTTGAGTATGCATCACACCACTATGATCGCATGTATTTTTATAATGCCAAAGACGGCCTCTTATTACCAGACGACATTATGGATCCATATGATGTATCCATCAAAACATTTACACATCATCAACGTGAGGAATGGGCTCAAAAAGTAATTGAGCAATTCTCTCAGTATGAAACGTCTACAGATATTGTTGTGTGTTTGCATGGAGGATCTGTCTATCGCAAACACCTTGAACCGCAGCTAAATCATTTCAATTACAAATATGAGGTTCCTCTCAAAGGTCTTGGAATTGGAGAACAATTAAGCTGGTATCAGAAAAACTCAGTATAACACGGGACATATGCCCAGCAACACTGCCCAGCACTCACATACACTATCAGGTACCTATTTAAGGAGGGATCTTTATGTATGATCGTCAGCAAGGGCAAGGGTATCAAATGTATCCCGGATTCCCAGGATATCCTGGTCAGCCCGGTTACCCTGGCCAACCAGGATACCCAGGAAACATCGAGCAGCAATTAAGAGAAATTGAGCGTCAATTAAGACGACAGGATCGTCGAATTACAAGGATTGAAAGACAAATTGGAATAAGAGATGAGGACTACGGATATTAATATCATCTCTCAAAAAAATGAAGGCCATTTTGGCCTTCATTTTTTAACGTCTTTTTAAGAATGAGAATCGCTCTCCTAAAATTAAGCCTGCAAGGTTTGATCGGTAGGATAGCCATAGAAATACAATTCCTCCAACTGTTACTCCAATCAACAGGTTAATGATTGAATACAGCATGCTACCACCTTCACTTGTTGAAAGGTACAAATCAGGCATGAGAAATTCCAATGGTAGTATCGAAAGTTTAGAAGCCACGGCCATCACGACCACAAAGATACCGATAAGCAGCAATCTCCTTGAAAGAAAACCAAATTCGTATTCAGTATATTTCTTAATAATAATGATCGTGATTAACACCGATGTAAACAATCCAAGATTTGTAGCTAGGATAGAACCTTTCCCTTCAAAAATTGTGACGAATGGGTAAGTTAAGCCTGCTTTAAGGGCTAATCCTGCAAGTAAGCTATAAACCGCAAATTTTTGTTTATTTATTCCCTGTAGGATAGCAGCCGTTACAGAGAAAAGAGCAAACAATATAGCAGTTGGCGCATACCACATTAACAACGAACTTCCGAGTTCCTGATTCACTGTAGGATATAGCACTCTAAATATCGGTTCAGATAGAACCGCTAGTCCAATTGCAGCTGGAGTAGTCAAAAACAATAAAATCTGGAAGGTTTGTGTTAACTGAGTTTGCAAAGCACCTTCACGATTTGCTGTAAATGATTTCGTAATGGCCGGTATAATCGTCATTGAAAGAGCTGTTGCAAGAGAAACTGGGATCATAATCAATTTATGAGCAAGGCCTGTAATAATCGCAAAAACTTCTTCATAAGCGGGTTTATCATAACCAATACTCTTTAGCGCCGGATTAATTAATAAAGTATCAATTTGCAAATACAATGGAATTGCTAGACCAACAACGACAAACGGAAGAGCGTACGTAATAATTTCTTTATACATATCCTTTAACGACACATTATGATCAACCGTGCTTTCAGCCAGATGTTGATCTAAAGCAGGTTTACGTTTTCTGTAATACCAGAAGACGACCAGCAGTCCACCTACTGCACCAACGAAAGCGCCAAACGTAGCGTACGTAGCAGCAGTTGCCTCATCTCCGTCCATAAATTTCATAATAATAACACTTGATACTAGAATAAAAACAATACGAAAGATTTGTTCAACGACTTGCGAAACGGCCGTTGGCCCCATTGATTGAAGCCCCTGGAAAAACCCTCGAGTTAAACTCATAATCGGTACGATCAATAACGCCATACTCACAACACGGATAACCAATGTTACATCAGCAATCGTGTTTCCTTCATTACCTTCATCAATGACGATATGAGCAATTGGTTCTGCCATTAAAAAGAGAGCTAAAAACGCAACGAATCCAGTAAGAGACATTAAAAGAAGTCCTGATTTAAACAGCCTCCGACCAGTTCGATAATCCCCGAGAGTATGATATTTAGATACAAATTTAGAAACAGCCAATGGAATCCCAACCGTAGACAGGCTAAGCATAATGGTATAAGGAGTATAAGCATACGTATAAAGCGCTACCCCCTGTGTACCAACTAGTGCTGTAAAAGGAAACATATAAATCATACCAATAATCCTAGAAAAAAGGGTGGCTGCAGATAACAGCATCGTCCCTCTAATCACATTTGAATCAGACATTTCTCCATCTCCTACTTCTAACCATTCAACTATATCTATTCGTCATCTATCAACAATTTTCAACAGTTATGAAATACACTTCTCCATTTTAAGCTATTTACCTAGTAACAACAAATATAAATTTTTGTGAAACTTTTATAATCAGTACAAATTGTGGTATGTTTGTGTGTAGCAAAATGAGAGAGGTGTAAGTATGAACTATGATGTCATTGTGATTGGCGGTGGCCCGTCCGGACTCATGGCGTCTGTATCAGCGGCTGAACATGGAGCAAAAGTACTTCTCGTTGATAAAGGTAATAAGCTTGGGCGAAAACTAGCCATTTCTGGGGGAGGACGGTGTAATGTCACCAACCGCCTTCCACTAGATGAACTAATTAAATTCATTCCAGGTAATGGGAAGTTTTTATTCAGTGCATTTAACATATTTGATAATGAGGATATCATCACATTCTTTGAAGATCTAGGCATTAAATTAAAAGAAGAAGATCACGGTAGAATGTTTCCCGTGACTGATGATGCAAAATCTGTTGTAAATGCGCTCCTAAACAAAGTACGCCAGTTGAATGTGACTATCCAAGTAAACACCCCAGTTGAGAAAGTTCTATATAGGGATGGAGAAGTAGCTGGAGTGAAGCTACAAACAAAAGAAGAGATCCACTCTTCAAATGTAGTTATTGCAGTAGGAGGAAAATCTGTTCCACATACTGGTTCAACAGGTGATGGATATGCATGGGCAAAAGAAGGTGGTCATACCATCACAGATCTTTATCCTACTGAAGTGCCTCTTACATCTAGTGAACCTTTTATCAAAAATAAAGAACTGCAGGGCTTATCGTTAAGAGATGTCGCCCTATCCGTTCTCAATCCAAAAGGAAAGATAATAAAGACACATCGATGGGATATGATCTTCACCCATATCGGACTATCTGGCCCCGCTGTTCTTCGCTGCAGTCAATATGTCGTTAAAGCAATGAAAAAATTTAATGCTCAGTATATTCCCTTACAAATTGATGCCGTACCAGATCAAAACGAAGAAGAATTATTTCGCGAGCATATGAAACTCGCAAAAGAAGAGCCAAAAAAAGCGATTAAGAACATTTGGAAAAGTAAAGTTCCAGAGCGATATATGCTCTTTCTATTTAACAAAGCAGAAATTTCTCCAGATACAACTTACGCTCACTTATCGAAAGAAAAAGTGCGCGAATACGCGCGGCTATTAAAGCAGTTCCAGGTGGCCATAGACGGTACGCTTCCAATCGATAAAGCATTCGTAACAGGTGGCGGAGTATCTCTAAAAGAAATTAACCCAAAAGAAATGGCGTCAAAATTCACAACTGGTCTTTACTTTTGCGGTGAAGTACTCGATATTCATGGGTATACCGGCGGATACAATATTACATCAGCCTTCGTCACAGGCTATACAGCAGGAAAAAGCGCAGCCGAAAGGAAAGCGTAATCCGCCGTTTAGTTCAACCACTAGATCTTTTTAAGTTGAATACATGCAAAGAAAGAGGGACCAGTCCATAGACAGGTCCCTCTTTCTTTCGTTTAACTTATCGTTTGTTTCGATTTCTTCCGTTATTTCGATTGTTCGATGACCCTGGCTTCCGTGAAGATCGATGATTTCTTCCTCTTTGATCATTCTCTCTACGATCGTTACGCTCTTCATGCGAAGGTAATGCACCCTCAACGCTCTTTCTGGCAAGTTTTTTACCGATCCCCTTTTCAATCATTTGAATAAAGGACTGATCTTTTGCAGCAATAAACGTATACGAAGCTCCATCGCCACCAGCTCGTCCCGTTCGACCAATTCGGTGGATATAGCTCTCTGTATCTTGAGGAATATCATAATTAAAGACATGGGTAACACCTTCGATATCAAGACCACGCGCTGCCACATCTGTTGCTACAAGAAGCTGGATTTTAGCATCACGGAATCGCTTGATGACACCTTCTCGTTTCGACTGTGATAAATCACCATGAAGCTCGTCAGTTAAATATCCTCTTGCTTTTAAATCTCCATTTAGTTTACTTACTCTACGCTTTGTACGGCAGAAAATAATTCCGAGGAACGGTCTGACCTCATCGATGGTTTCGGTAAGGGATGCGAACTTCCTACGATCGGTCGTTTCAATCACAAACTGCTCGATTTCTTCGACAGTTTTCCCTTTTTCCTTCCCTCTGATTTTCTCAGGGGAACGCATAAATCGTTTTGCAAGCTGTTTAATATCACTTGATAACGTTGCAGAAAAAAGAGCTGTAAGACGACTTTCAGGCGTTTCACTAATAATATCTTCCACTTCTCTTAGGAAACCGATATGAAGCATTTGATCGGCTTCATCTAATACAAGATAAGAAGTATGGGATAAATCAATGGTCTCTCTCCTAACATGATCGAGCAGACGTCCAGGCGTCGCTACAACAATGTGTACTTGTTTATTAAGGCGCTTAATCTGTCTCTCTACATCCTGACCACCATAGACAGCTAGTACATTGATGTCATTGCGATGTTCTACTAACTTCATTAGTTCTGATGAGATTTGGATGGCTAGCTCTCGTGTCGGGGTTACAATAAGAGCCTGCACTTCAGGTGCTTCTGTATCAATTTTTTCAAGTATCGGTAGTAAGAACGCAAAAGTTTTACCTGTCCCTGTCTGTGCCTGAGCAATCACGTCTTTTCCTTGTAACATAACAGGGATTGTTTCTTTTTGAATATCGGTCGGGGTACTAATACCCTGAACTTCAAGTTGTTTAACGAGACGTTCATCAAGTCCCATTTCTTTAAATTCGTTCAAATTATTCACCTCGTGTTTAGTATAACAATTATCTTTATTATCTTTATGGCTTTAAGAAAGCTTGATCCATCTTGGTCAAGGTTGAAACGGTTCTAAGTCCGTTCCATATAAAAAACTGCCTCCTTTACGACTGCTGAAGAGCGGTCGATGAGACAGCCTTTACTTATTATGCCTGGTAATGACCCATTACTTTTGAAACATAATTTTGCGTTTCTTCGAATGGAGGAATCCCACCGTAACGATCAACATTGCCGGGTCCAGCGTTATAAGCTGCTAATGCAAGCTTAGTATTGCCATTATATTTATCCATCATTTGCTTAATGTATTTCACGCCGCCTTCAATGTTTTGTCCAGGATCAAAAGGGTCCTTCACACCAAGTGAAGTGGCAGTTGCGGGCATTAATTGCATTAACCCCATAGCTCCTGCTCCGCTAACACTATCGGATTTATAGCCAGATTCCTGTTTAATAATCGAATGAACAAGTTTTGGATCAACACTATATTTAGCCGATAATTCTTCAATATATCCATCAATTTCAAGCGATGAAGATGTGTATGAAGAATTAGTCGACGGTACTATTTGAGAATTGTATGTTCCATAGGAATTCACCGAGGTTGAATTTACAGGAACTTCTGCTTTCATTTGCTGTCCTGTACTTTGAGTTGAGAGAGCTTGCTCAAGCATGTCTGTAAAGGAAAAAGTAGACGGCTGCTGCTTGCCTAATGCGTTAGGCTGTAGCTGTCGCAAAGCCTGTAAATCCATCATTGCACGTATAAGATCTGCTTTCATTTCAACACCTCGGTGTAGTCTTTTCCATCATTATACCAGATCATGAGCAAGAACGATTATTTTTCTCATATTTTGATCCACTTACGAACCGAGCTATATATCGAGAAATCAACAAAATGAATAGAGAGAGAGCTTTAAGGCAATTTACTTGGACAATGGAGAAAAAAGTGCTATGATTTATTAATCTTATCAACTTACTAGGATTAAAGGTTCAGTAAAACGCCTTTTAGAGACCAGCTCCAAAAGACGTCGTACTTAAGAAACTGTCATGTAATAAATAGGTTGCTTCCGTTGTTTCATCAAAATTTTAACAGCAAGGCGTGCTGCTTTTCGATCTTCCGCAAGAACAATAATCTCTTTATCACACACTTCGTTTTCTTTCGTTTGTCTGCCCAGATAAGAAAGCGGGATGTTCTTTGCTTTTTCATAAGGCGTACGGTGTGAAAGAATGTAATCTCTCACATCGATTAGACAATATTTATCATCATCAAACCGCTCCATATTAATTGGCTTCATATAAGAATAAGGATAAATGACTCTCCATAATCCTAAAGTAAATGCAACAGCAGCTAAAGCCGTTCCCCATATCGCCATTCAAACTCTCTCCTTTTTAGCAGGGCTATTTCACTTTACCCTCCCATTTCATCATACCGCCAACCATGTTCTTCACTTCATAACCAGCTTCTTGCAAGTACTCACATGCGCGCTCACTACGACGTCCTGAACGACAAATCATAATATGCTCTTCTTCTTTATTGATCTCATCAAGTCGTTCCGGAAGTGTGCCAAGACGAATATGCTTTGCTTCAGGGATCATGCCTTCTTCTACTTCTTCATCCTCACGAACATCGATTAATGAAACATTTTTGCCCTCATTAATTAACTCTTGAACCTCTTGAGGTGTTACCGACTTAATTTCGTTACTCATAAAAACATACCCCTCTCGTACAGTTTTAATATGGATTTTTCAATTATAATCACTTCAACAAATTCAATCGTACATGATTTGCATCTTCAATACAAGAAATCTATCTTCCACTCATCTTAGTAGTATTCTCAGCTTTAGGAAAAGGTTATTCAAGTTGTTTAAAAATCCATTCCTATAGGTAGGTTACGTTCAAAAACCCTCTCCTTAGTCGTTAGGAGAGGGTTCAACCTTAATTAGCTACAATATTAACCAGCTTTCCTGGTACTGCAATCACTTTTCGAAGTGTTTTGCCATCAAGTTGACCTTTAATCTTCTCATGCTCTAAAGCAATTTCTTGCATTTCATCACGAGATGCTTCAGTCGGAATAGAAATTTTGGCCCGAAGTTTTCCATTGATTTGCACTACAATTTCTACTTCATCTACAGTAAGCTTGCTTTCGTCAAACATTGGCCAGTTTGCATATGCGAGTGTATCCTCATGTCCAAGCGCACTCCATAGCTCTTCAGCAAGGTGCGGTGCGATTGGAGATAGCAACTTCACAAAGCCCTCCATTAATGTAACGGAAACTGACTCCTGCTTATATGCTTCATTCACAAATACCATCATTTGTGAAATAGCAGTATTAAAGCGTAAGCCTTCCATATCCTCTGTTACTTTCTTAACCGTTTCATGGTAGACGCGGTCCATTTCTTCTCCTGAATTTTCTTCAGAAATAGAAGACTTTGTTAGATCCCCTTCACCAAATAAACGCCACACACGATCAAGGAAACGGCGCGCGCCATCTAGACCATTGTTAGACCATGCAATAGAACCCTCGAACGGTCCCATAAACATTTCATATAGACGTAGCGTGTCAGCACCGTGGCTTTCGACAATTTCATCTGGGTTAACAACATTTCCTTTTGATTTACTCATTTTCTCGTTGTTCTCACCAAGGATCATTCCTTGATTTCGGAGACGTTGGAATGGTTCTTTTGTTGGCACAACACCGATATCATAAAGAACTTTATGCCAGAAACGAGCATATAGCAAGTGAAGAACCGCATGTTCCGCACCGCCGATATACATATCAACAGGCAACCACTCATCGAGTTTTTTCGGGTCAGCTAGCATTTCATCGTTATCCGGATCAATGTAGCGAAGGTAATACCAACAGCTTCCAGCCCATTGCGGCATTGTGTTTGTTTCACGTCGGCCCTTCATGCCCGTTTTAGGATCAACTACGTTCAACCAATCCTCAATATTAGCTAAAGGAGATTCTCCAGTTCCTGACGGTTTAATTTCCGTTGTTTCAGGAAGAACGACAGGAAGCTCTTCTTTCGGGACAGCAGACATTGTGCCATCCTCCCAATGGATAATTGGAATTGGCTCGCCCCAATAACGCTGACGACTAAATAACCAGTCGCGAAGACGATACGTCGTTTTTTTCGTTCCTTTTCCTTTTTCCTCTAGCCATTCAATGCTTTTCGTAATTGCTTCTACTTTCTCAAGGTCGTTTAAGAAATCAGAGTTCACATGCTTTCCGTCTTCTGTATAAGCTTCCTTGGATACATCTCCTCCAGCAACGACTTCTTTAATAGGAAGATTAAATGTAGTAGCGAACTCATAATCGCGCTCATCGTGAGCTGGAACTGCCATAATAGCTCCTGTTCCATAGCTCATAAGAACGTAATCTGCTACCCAAATTGGAAGCATCTCATTATTGATTGGATTAATGGCATATGCGCCAGTAAACTCGCCAGTCTTCTCTTTTGATAACTCTGTACGCTCAAGGTCACTCTTTGTTTGTACTTTTGATCGGTAGCTTTCAACTTTTGAGATTTGTTCACTAGTAGAAATTTTGTCAACGAAAGGATGCTCAGGTGCAAGGACCATATACGTAGCTCCAAAAAGTGTATCAGGACGCGTCGTAAACACATCGATCGATTCATCATGACCGTCAATCGTGAATGTTACTTCAGCACCCTCAGATTTCCCAATCCAGTTACGCTGCATTTCTTTAATGCTGTCAGACCAGTCAAGCTCTTCAAGGTCTTCAAGTAAACGATCCGCATACTCTGTAATTTTAAGAACCCATTGCTTCATTGGTTTACGAACTACCGGGTGGCCGCCACGTTCACTTTTACCGTCGATCACTTCTTCATTCGCAAGAACCGTTCCAAGTGCTGGACACCAGTTAACAGCCACTTCATCTACGTACGCAAGTCCTTTTTCGTAAAGCTTTGTGAAAATCCACTGTGTCCATTTATAGTATTGTGGATCTGTTGTATTAACTTCTCTATCCCAATCATAAGAAAAACCTAACTCTTTAATTTGACGACGGAATGTGTCAATGTTCTTTTGAGTAAAATCTCGTGGATTATTTCCTGTATCAAGAGCATATTGCTCTGCCGGAAGTCCAAATGCGTCCCATCCGATTGGGTGAAGAACATTATATCCCTGCATTCGTTTCATACGTGAAAGGATATCCGTAGCTGTATATCCTTCAGGGTGCCCAACATGTAGCCCAGCCCCTGATGGGTATGGGAACATATCAAGAATATAAATTTTTTCACCATTAGCATCGTTTTCTGTCTTAAAAGTCTTGTTTGTTTCCCAGAAGTGTTGCCACTTCTTCTCAATTGTTTTGTGATCAAATGCCATTGTCACTCTCTCCTTCCAGTCCTTGCAAAAAAATAAAAAAACCTCCCGTCCCCGTTGTTCATCAACAGGGACGAGAGGTTGAGAATCTAATATTCACAATCACCCGCGGTACCACCCGGCTTAGTGCTAGAAACAGCACTCACTTAAGGCCTTTAACGCAGGCATACGGGCAACCTTACTCTATTCAGGCTTCCGATTCAAAGGTGAGTTCACAAATCTCCTATGTTAACTTCCACCAGCCGTTAACTCTCTAGTAATAGAATTTTTGTTACTATTCCTTATCATTATCTTTGGTTTCACTAGTTACGTATATAATTTGTATTGTATGAATACTTGTGAGAAATGTCAAGAACATTATCAGAATAGACGTTTTTTTCGTAATCTATACATCCGCTGTCCTTATATTCGATGAATTAGCATGTGTGCCAAAAGAACAATTCCAATTAATACAGTAAGCGGATATCTCAAAAAAAGAAACGCACCCTGATTGGGTACGTTATCCTTTACGATGCTTTTTTTGACTAGCCGAATCATCTTTGGAATGTGGCTTATCTTTTTCTTCTTTTTGTTCTTCTTTTAAATCTTCTAATGGAATCGCATCGACATTCATTTCTGAAGCATCCTCGTCGAGCTGATTCTTTTCCTTATCTGGTAATTGCTCGGGATTATTAGTTTCGCCTTGTTTATGTGATTTTTCATGCTCTGCGATATGATCACCTCATTTTTTGTATAGTACTCTGTACCACGAGCCAGATATTCCCAAACCCATAAAGATGTTAGTTGGAGTAAAAGGTCGATCATGGTAAAGTCATACTTAGTTAGAAGCAAACAAAAAGCCATTCTAAACCTCGACGTCCTAATAAGTTGATAGGATGAGTGTAAGAAGACTCATTTAAGAAAATTTTAATTGATAGAAAGGATTAAAGATCATGCAACGAATATTACCTTTTACAAGAACGCTACTGAATTCAGTATTAAAAGAAGGAGGCATTGCTATTGATGGCACTTGTGGAAACGGACATGACACTCTCTTCCTAGCTGAATCAGTTGGGAATTCAGGAAAGGTGTATGGCTTTGATATCCAACCTGAGGCGATTGAAGCTACAGAAAAAAGGCTGGCAGAAGCTAAGCAATCTGCCCAGGTGGCATTATTCCACGAGAGTCACGCTTCAATCAATAGCAAAATTGAGACGAAAGATGTAGGAAACGTTTCTGCCGCAATCTTTAACCTTGGCTACCTCCCAGGTGGAGATAAAACTATTGTGACGAAACCTGAAGAAACAATCCAAGCAGTAACAGACATCCTACATTTGCTTCGTTCAGAAGGACTCCTTATTCTAGTCGTCTACCCAGGACATCCAGAAGGTAAAATTGAAAGTGAGAAGGTGACAGATTTCGCTTCAGATCTCGATCAGTCACAGTATCAAGTTCTAAAATACCAATTTATTAACCAAATCAATGAACCACCCTATATTCTTGCCATCAGCAAAAAATAAGAGACTGTGCATCTGCACAGCCTCTATTCTCTATAGAATTCCCATCGTTTCGATATGTTCTCTTGTTTTCTTATTCCCTAATTTGTGTAAAAGACCATAGATCTCTTTCATATGATTATCATAATCATCATTGTTCTTATCTTCATGATAACTCATAGCTGGAACATGTGAACGATATAACGATAGGCGACTATCCTTATCTGTCAGATCAAATAGCTCACTGAGCTTGAAGATATCTTCCTCATCTGCATTGATTTCAAAATTATAGCTCGATGCCCCTTGATCTTCCAGTATCTCGCCCGAACTTACAGCCACATAGTAACGCTTTTTCATTTTAAGAGCCCCTTTCAAAATCCTATAGGCTTCTTTTCTCACGAAAGAGCGTTTTTTATACGCTTTTACTGAGACGCTTTGTGAAGTCTTCTATAAACCCAACCATTAAAGTAGAAGAAAAGGCTCGATCTTCCTCCAATTCGAATAATTTTACGAGCAAGAGAACGCACGTCTTTCTGTTCCATTACTTTACGATCCGCAAGGTAAATACCAAGTAAACCACGATTAATTAATCGATGGAAGGAAGAATGTGGAAGCCCTTCAACACTTTTATCCGCTTCTTTAATGAAGTGAGCAACACGCTGAGCGAGCTCATCATTGTCTTTATAATAAAAACAAAAATTCAAATCGCCACCTGCTCGATCTTCTTCCTGATCTATAAAGTAATCCAGCATTATGTGAAGACCCTGAACCCAGGGGAAATAACCTTCCTTAATCATAGCTGTACCGCCCTTAGGGATCATGTCTCCTAATGAGTAAGATACAAGACAGAAAATCCCTAAGGTTGATCCAGCACACGCTGAGAATTCATTCCATGTCATTTCTGGAAGCTGTTGCTTATGCTGGTCAAACCAGCTTTTCAACCTTGGAACACGGTCTTCCTCTGTAACATGCTTATGTACCTGGAGATCACAATAGTAATGGCAGAGTTCAAGTAAGGCAGGCTGCACTTCCCTTTGATTCGGCAATTCACGAATGACTTTTTGACACGTTTGAACCAGTTCTAATAGATAGCCTCCATCATCTTTTTCTTCACGATACCGATAATAGTTATTTGAAGCTTCAACTTCAGGGGAAAGAGCCTCCGCCATTGCCTCATGTAATGCACTAAAGTCTTCTGGATCAAGCGAAGTACTTCGATCACACAAGTTATCCAGATAGTCACTTATCGTCTGGTAAGCTGCGATAAATGAAATAGAACGATCAATTTCTTTCCCGGCAAGCAATCCATAAATCCCTCCACCTTCACAGTGAAACGTTTTTGAATCAATGCTATCTAACGCCTGCTTTCTCAATTCAGGATTAGGGATTTCTTCAGCCCGCTTCCTCCAATATTCTAATTCATGATGAACCCTCGGTAAGACGCGTCTATAAATACTATACATTAGCGTCCACGGTTGACTTGGTACTTTCAAGTGATCCCACTCCTGTATTAATTATTTATCTTATTTTCCTTACGCTCTAATAATTCAAGTTTTAACTCAACAAATGATTTTGCTGTTTGAAATACATCTTCACGATCTGGTTCATTAAACACCTCATGATAAAATCCATCCCACTCTTTAAATGCTTTCTCTGTTAATGGAATGCGATTGAACCACGAAATAACAGCATGCTTATCTACAATTCGATCGTCGCCACCCTGTAATACAAGCAATGGCAAATTATGAAATGATCTCGCTCCTTCATTGGCTATTTTCATCGCTTTTAGAAGTTCACGGTACCATCTAACAGATACTTTTTGAACCATTAATGGATCTTCTTGATCTCGTTTGTGGAACTCTGGATTCCTTGTCCCAATGTTCGGTTCTAGCTTTGAATTTAACCTTAGAGAAGGGACAATTGGATTTAGTACTTTTGAGAGCAAGTCTACACCTTTGTTAGGGGGATTAACTAGTCCAATACACGGAGAAGATAAAATGACTCCAGTTAGAGAAGGACGTTTTTCCATAATCGTACGGATGGATGCAAGTCCTCCCATACTATGCCCAAGTAAGAACACAGGTAGCTTATACTCATGAGCTCTCTTGATCCACTTATCAATCGTTTCAATATATTGGTTAAATGAATCAATATGGCCCCGTCTTCTAGTACTTTCACCTTGTCCAGGTAAATCGCCAAGCACTACATGATAGCCTGCTTCAATCCACTTAGAAACGAGCCAATCATACCTTCGATGATGTTCGTTTGCTCCATGAACTAACACAATAACCGCTTTTGGATATTCAGTTTCTTTTATACGCATGGACATTAGCCCCCTTATGTAGGTTCGTTCTTTTTGATACACTACTTTTGAAAAGGATTTCATCTATAATAAATGAAAGTTGGGATTGGAATGCTTTATGCTTATCATGACAAAAAACCAGTGATTCATGAAACGGTCTATATTGCGGATTATACTACCATTACAGGTGATGTGACAATCGGGGAACATAGCAGCGTCTGGTTTAACACGACCATACGTGGAGATGTTGCCCCAACTGAAATTGGCAATAGGGTCAATATTCAAGACAATTGTGTCCTTCATCAGAGTCCAAATAAAAAACTCATTCTGGAAGATGGTGTGACGATCGGCCACCAGGTAATCCTTCATAGTAGTATTATTCGCAAAGAGGCACTTATTGGAATGGGTTCCATTATTCTTGATGGAGCTGAGATCGGGGAAGGTTCCTTTATTGGCGCAGGAAGCCTTGTTCCTCCAGGTAAGAAAATCCCCCCTCATTCCCTTGCTTTCGGGAGACCTGCAAAGGTTGTTAGAACATTAACAGAGGATGATCGAAAGGATATGAACCGCATTCGAAGAGAATATGTTGAAAAAGCAACCTATTACAAAGAGCAAAAGCCGCTCTAGAAAGCACGCATATTTATCGCTAGTTTGAGGAAGGTTACCAATACAATCCTAATGGATCGAGGTGGCCTCCGTGTACAAAATGACCATGGTCTTGATCGTGCTCGTCGTCATCACCTTGCTTATAGGGGCATATATGACGTACAGACTCGGACAAAATCAAAAAGGCGAATATGATAATCAAGGGAACGCCAGGGTGAAATCTTCTTTCTTTAGCAATCCGATTTTTCTTGTTTATATCGTCGCTACAGCACTTGCAATCGGTTATGTTATTTACTTCACATTAATTTGAAGAAAAAGATCAGGATGGTATTCCTGGTCTTTTTTCATGGCTTTTTGTGTGGTTTTTGAAAACGTTTGGAGCGTTAGGCTGTGGACGAGCTTATTTATTTTCTTGAGATTCAACTGCAGGCTCCAGTGCCTGACGGGTCTAAACGGAGGCTTCCGCTTTTCTTGGCTAGTTGCGCGGGCCAAATCCTCCGGCTGTTTCGCCCATTCGAATGAGACATAAAGCGTCTCACTCTCATGGGCTCAAAAATCCTGCGGATTTAGGCGGGCCCGCTCCGCTTTTCTTGGCTAGCTGCGACTCGCAGAAACTGCGATATTTCACTCTTTCACCAGAACACAAAGGACGTGTTCTAGTTCAAGAGCTCCAATATCTCCGTTTCTAAACGCTCGTCTCCGCTTTTCTTGGCTAGCTGCGACTCGCAGAAACTGCGATATTTCACTCTTTCACCAGAACACAAAGGACGTGTTCTAGTTCAAGAGCTCCAATATCTCCGTTTCTAAACGCTCGTCTCCGCTTTTCATTATACTCTTAACAATTCTTTAAGATTTCTTTAATAGTAGCATTAAATTTCTCGTATAGGATAGAAGTAACACATAGGATGAAGGGGGATTCTTTTTGAGTAAAGTGGTTGGGTGGCTTTATGAGCGTGAGTGTACGATGTTTCGGTTTGTGAATTTAACGTGTCATTCAAGGTATCTTACTTCTATTTTTGGATTTGTTACGCATGCGGGTGGTGCTCGGGCAACGATTTTAAGTACACTTTTGTTGATGTTCCTGTTACCTGCTCCTTTAAAGATATGGGCGTTTCAAGCTGCGCTTGCCCTTGCTGTCAGTCATATACCTGTTCAATTTATTAAAAAGCATTATCCAAGACACAGGCCATATCTCGCTCTACCTGAAACAAAGATACTCGTATACCCTCTAAAAGATCATTCTTTTCCATCAGGACATACAACGGCTATTTTTTCTGTGCTTACACCGTTTATCTTTCATATTCCTTCACTAGCTATTCCCTTAATGGCTCTTGGGAGTCTAGTTGCCATATCGCGGATTTACTTAGGTCATCATTATCCTTCTGACGTTCTTGTTGGTTTTATACTTGGTGGCGGATCCGGTATTCTTTCAACTTTCATCCTAAGCTGAAAAAGGGAGGGCTATTCATGAAACTTGCACTTTTTACTGACACTTACTATCCACAGGTTAACGGAGTATCTCGCACTCTGGGTAAACTAACCAGGTATATGGACCGTCAGCAGGTTGATTATATGCTTTTTGCTCCTAACTGTCAGAAAGATGATGACCTTTTCTCAAGTAATATCCACCGCTTTACCAGTATGAAGTTTTTCCTTTATCCCGAATGTCGCATCGCCCTTCCTAACGTAAGTCTTATCCGCAACCAACTTAAAGATTTTCAACCGGACCTTCTTCATGTCGCGACACCTTTTAATATTGGCATGTGCGGACTACATTACGGAAAGAAAAATAACATACCTATGGTTGCTTCATACCACACTAATTTTGATGACTATTTAAAGCATTACCACCTTGAATGGTTCTCTCCTTTTATGTGGAAATACTTAACCTGGTTTCATCAACCATTTTCCACTACCTTTATTCCTTCCAATGAAACGCGCAATCGATTAAAAGGAAGAGGTTTTAAGAACCTCAAGCTTTGGAGAAGAGGCGTCGATTGCGAACAATATTCTCCGATTAGAAAAAATCACTCGCTACGTGAACGATATAATATTCAGGAGAAGTATATTCTTTTATTTGTTAGTCGACTCGCTCCAGAAAAAAATCTTGAAACGTTACAAAAAATCATGTGGAAGTTACCAGAACAGCTGAAACAACAAACAAGATGGCTGATTGTTGGTGATGGACCAGCCCTCCCTCATATTCAAGAAAACGTCCCTAACAACGTCACTTTCACTGGTTATAGAGAAGGGAAAGAATTAGCAGAGCTATACGCTACTTCAGATCTTTTCATCTTTCCATCAGCTACTGAAACATTTGGAAATGTCGCATTGGAGTCACTTGCCTCCGGGACCCCTGTTATCGCTGCAAATGCTGGAGGGTTATCCGACGTTGTCACTGGAGAAAGAAATGGTCTTTTCTGCTCTCCGTATAAAGAAGAGGAATATATCCACGCTATCAATCGTCTCTTATCAGATGATACCGAACGGAGAATGATGGGTTATGAAGGACGTCGTTATGCACTTACTCAATCATGGGATGCGATCTTCGGACGATTAGTAGAGGATTATGAGAAAACAATTGGAATTAAAAGATTAGCTCGATATGCTTAGAAAGGAGAAAAAAATGAACCTTACTGTATTTGGGATTAATGAAATCGGCTTAACTGCACCTTCTATCTTCGCAACACATGGTCACAACTTGTACGCGCTAGATGAAATGCGAAAAATAGCAAATACGTATGATCTCATTTACTGCTCTATTGGTCGACCAAACATATACAAAGGTTTGGGCTCGATTTCTGTTAAATTAGTTCAATAAAGACGTTTAGTGTAACTTTCTTTCAACGATTCAATCACTTTTTCTTCGCCTATTTTTGCATGATCAGATAGCATTCTGGCAGCTGGCGCGAGCCCCTCAGTACTCGGCCATCGTTCAGGTTCAAAAAGATATGATCGTTTAAAGGCTTTGGCACAATGAATGTAGCATTCCTTTACTTCTACTCCAATACCTAACAAAGGCGTTTTCCCCTTATATTCACACTGCTCTAGCAGCGTTTTATCTTTTACAATCGAGGCCTTCCCATTAATACGCAATGCTTCTTCTCGGCCGGGAATCATCAGCAGCAAACCGATATTTGGGTTTTCTAATAGATTGATCAATGAGTCCATTCGTTTATTTCCCGGTCTTTCCGGTATCAATAAATGATGATCATCCAGAACTTGAATAAACCCCGGTGCATCGCCTCTTGGCGAAACATCACCACCCGTACTTGATTGAGTGGCAATCGTAATAAATGGTGTACAGCATATGAACTCTTTACAGTGTTTATCAAGAAAAGATATGACTTTATTTGCAGCCAATTTACTCGGTATTCCTGCCATGTCTTTTAGTTCATTCACATCGGTCACGGTTTCTCCGAATATACTAGTTTTCACACATTACACTCCTCCATTTTTCCTTCCATTTTATCACAACACCCATCTATTTTATGATAATTCAATACAATATAACGGATGTCAAAAAGGATGATAGAGCAAAAAAAGAAGCCAAAATATTTTTGGCTTCTTAGAAATTAATTAAATTCCGGCACCCTGTTTAAGGGATTCTGCACGATCTGTTTGTTCCCATGGAAGGTCAATATCAGTACGTCCAAAATGTCCATACGCAGCTGTTTGCTTATAAATGGGACGTCTAAGATCAAGCATCTTTATAATTCCTGCTGGACGAAGATCGAAGTTCTCTCTTACTAGCTCTACAAGACTTTCCTCAGACACTTTTCCTGTACCAAATGTATCAATAGCAATTGATACTGGCTGAGCAACCCCAATAGCGTAAGCAAGTTGAACTTCACAACGATCTGTTAGACCCGCTGCCACAAGGTTCTTAGCAACATAACGAGCAGCATATGCCGCAGAACGGTCTACTTTCGTAGCATCCTTACCTGAGAAAGCACCGCCACCGTGACGCGCATACCCGCCGTAAGTATCAACAATGATTTTTCTTCCTGTTAAACCTGCGTCACCCTGCGGTCCACCGATAACAAAGCGTCCTGTTGGGTTGATGAAGTATTTTGTTTCTTCATCAATTAATTCAGCAGGAACAACCGGCTTCACAACGTGTTCTTTGATGTTACGTTGAATTTGTTCAAGTGAAATTTCAGGATGATGCTGTGTAGAAACAACAATGGTATCAACGCGAACCGGCTTACCAGCTTCATCGTATTCCACTGTTACTTGTGTTTTACCATCAGGACGAAGATAAGGAAGAATTTCTTCTTTTCTTACTTCACTCAAACGACGCGCTAGTTTATGCGCAAGAGAAATCGGAAGCGGCATTAATTCCGCTGTTTCATTACAAGCGTAACCAAACATAAGCCCCTGGTCACCTGCACCAATTGCATCGATTTCATCATCTGACATCGTACCTTCACGTGCTTCAAGAGCAACGTTTACACCTGCAGCGATGTCTGCAGATTGTTCATCAATAGATGAAAGAACAGCACATGTTTCAGCATCAAATCCGTATTTCGCACGTGTATAGCCGATCGTTTGAATCGTCTCACGAACCACTTTCGGAATATCAACATAGTGTGATGTTGTAATTTCACCGGAAACTAGAACAAGACCAGTTGTTACTGTAGTTTCACAGGCAACGCGCGCATTTGGATCATGCGCAAGAATATCATCCAGAATGGCATCGGAAATCTGATCTGAAATTTTATCAGGATGCCCCTCTGTTACTGACTCAGAAGTAAACAAACGACGATTACTCACTCAAGTACCTCCTTAAGGATTGGATCCTATCTAATTATGTTGTAATGGATACGGTACTCATTTCCCTATTACCCTGTGCCGAAACGAGAGAACGAATTCAATTTCTTATCGTCTTACCTTTTTTTATAGCGTCATCAATCTCAACGACATTAAAAAAGCCCTTCCCTACAATCAGAGGGAAAAGGAGCTGATATCTCATGCCTTTCGCCTCTTATCTTCCAAGACTATCGTCTTGCAGGTTAGCACCTTAATCCTGTTGTATAGGAGTTGGTTGCTGAGCTTCATCGGGCCTGTCCCTCCGCCTGCTCGGGATAAGAGTATCCATTCTCGACATATAATAACGCACATGAAAGGATGTGTCAATGAAGAAAAGCGGAAGCGCCCGTTTAGCTTCGACAAGCGCTGGAGCCCTCCGAAAAGAACACGGGCTTTGTGTTCGAATTCAAGGGCGAAGCGATCGAACCACTACCCTAATCCTTTACCCATAAAATAATCACTTCCTATATAATGGCGACAGGAATTCAACCTAAAGAAATAGTCATTCACCCATTTTTCACTTTTTATGCAAAAAATACATAGATTAGTATAGAATAATTGAATGAATGTGTTATACTATTTTTGAGTTAAACAAGTCAATCAACGAAATCTTTAAAAAAGGATGGGTTTAACGTATGAAAACAGCTTCCTTCTCCTCACCGTTATTGGATGCGATATTAAATAAGAATAATCCACATGTGAATTTATCAGTGTCTGAACTGGTTGAACATTCACTATTTAAAAACGAAGGGCAACTATCAGCTACAGGAGCTCTTCGCGTAGAAACCGGAAAATATACAGGACGTTCTCCTGGGGACAAGTTCATTGTAAAGGAAGATTCCGTAAAGAACAAAGTGAACTGGGAAACAAACCAGCCTATTTCCGAAAAAAGTTTTGAAAACCTTTACACAAAGGTGTTGAACTATCTCGGTGAGAAAAAGGGACTTTATGTGTTTAAAGGATTTGCTGGTGCTGACCAGTCATCAAGACTACCCATTCAGGTTATTAATGAATATGCCTGGCATAACCTTTTCGCCCACCAGCTGTTCATCCGTCCGAATGAATCAGAGTTAAAAGAACATGACGCTGAATTCACTGTCATTTCTGCACCTGGTTTTCAAGCTGATCCAGAAGTGGATGGCACAAATTCAGAAACATTTATTATTATCTCCTTTGAGAAACGAACCGTCTTAATTGGTGGAACAGAATATGCTGGAGAAATTAAAAAGTCTATTTTCACCGTTATGAACTACTTATTACCAGAGCGAAATATTCTTTCAATGCACTGCTCTGCTAACGTAGGTAAAGAGGGGGATGTTGCTCTATTTTTCGGTTTATCTGGAACTGGAAAGACAACGCTCTCAGCAGATGCTCATCGATCTCTTATCGGTGATGATGAACACGGATGGTCTATGAATGGTGTCTTTAATATTGAAGGTGGATGCTACGCTAAGTGCATCAACTTATCAAAAGAAAAAGAACCTGAAATCTGGGATGCAATTCGCTTTGGAACGGTTCTTGAGAACGTTATGATGGATAACGGCTCGCGTGAACCTGACTACGATAACACTAGTCTAACTGAAAATACACGCGCTGCCTATCCGATTGACGCCATACCTAATATTGCAATTCCTAGCGTTGCCGGACATCCCAATACGATCATTTTCTTAACGGCAGATGCATTTGGCGTCCTTCCTCCAATTAGCAAACTGACCAAAGAACAAGCCATGTTTCATTTCCTATCAGGTTACACGAGCAAGTTAGCCGGAACAGAAAGAGGCGTCACTTCACCAGAAGCCACTTTCTCTACATGCTTTGGTGCACCGTTCTTGCCATTACCTGCCCATCGCTATGCAGAAATGCTCGGCGAGAAAATTATGGAGCATGATGTTCAAGTCTTCCTCGTAAATACCGGATGGTCTGGGGGCGGTTATGGTGTCGGAGAGCGCATGAAGCTTTCATATACTAGAGCGATGATCCAGGCGGCTTTAAATGGAGAACTTGATCGTATCGAAACAGTAACAGACCCTATTTTCGGATTGCATATTCCTTCTCATTGTCCAGGTGTTCCAGCAGAAGTATTGCAGCCAAAACAAACATGGGAAGATCAAGAGAAATATGATGAGAAAGCCAAAGATCTCGCTACTAAGTTTGTGAAGAACTTCGACAAATTCTCAAATGTAGCTGACGAAATCAAACAAGCAGGCCCAAATGTTTAGTCTCATTGAAAAAAGCACCTTAACGGGTGCTTTTTTTATTTGAAGACTCATTCTCCTCAACTTCGCGCATCCTCCTCTTTCTATCTACCTCCATTAATTTACCTATTCAAAACACCAATTGTTTTAAAATACATAGGCTATAGTATCTAAAACATGAGCCTACCTCATGTGACGAATGTGGAGGATAGATAATGAAAAGAAGCTGGTTTATAACGTTTTGTATATACACAAGTGTATTTCTTCTTATTCTTTCGGCGTGTGGTACAAATAGTGGAAACGATCAGGTAAGAGTAGCTGAGGTTACACGCTCGATTTTCTATGCACCACAATACGTGGCACTCTCAGAGGGTATTTTTGAGAAGCATGGCATTGATGTCGAATTAACGACTACTTGGGGCGGAGATAAAACAATGACCACTCTACTATCTAACGGAGCTGATGTCGCTCTTGTAGGATCAGAGACGTCCATTTATGTCTATGCACAAGGCACTGATGACCCTGTCATAAACTTTGCTCAACTTACACAAACAGACGGTACGTTCCTTGTATCAAGAGAAAAAGTCGATCATTTTGAATGGGAAGATTTGAAGGGAAGTACATTCCTTGGCCAACGTAAAGGTGGTATGCCACAAATGGCTGGTGAATACGTGCTGAAACAGAAAGGAATTGATCCACAAAACGATTTGGACCTCATTCAAAATATTGATTTCGCAAACATTTCAAGCGCATTCGCTTCTGGAACTGGCGATTACGTTCAGTTATTCGAGCCAACAGCAAGTGTCTTTGAAGAACAAGGGGTTGGACACATTGTAGCTTCATTTGGAAAAGAATCAGGGAAAATTCCATATACAGGATTTATGGCAAAAGAAAGTTATTTGAGTAAAAATGCTGATGTAGCAGAGCGTTTTACAAAAGCACTTTATGAGGCTCAACTGTGGGTAGATACTCATTCTTCTTCAGAAATTGCAAAGTCAATTGAACCCTTCTTTCAGGATACCGATCTTGAACTCATTACAACTGTAGTAGATCGTTACAAAAGCCAGCATTCATTCGCTACAAACCCATCACTGGATCAAGAAGAATGGGATAACTTACAAAATATTATGGATGAAGCAGGAGAACTCCCAAAACGCGTTGATCATAGCAAATTAGTAGATAATAGCTATGCCGAAAAAGCGCAAAAATAGGAGGGAAAATAATGTCTTTCCTTCAACTCAACGCTATTTCACATGTGTATTTGACGAAAAACGCTGCCAAAGAAGCGATTTCCAACCTCTCATTCGCTATTGAAGAAGGAGAATTCGTTTCCCTCCTTGGGCCTAGTGGATGCGGGAAATCTACTCTGTTGTCGATCATTTCAGGATTAGTAAAACCTACTGAAGGGAGCGTTTCTCTACAAAATAAAATTATAAAATCTCCCGGCGAACGAATGGGCTATATGCTTCAACAGGATTACTTGTTTCCTTGGAAAACAATTGAAGAAAATTGTTTTATAGGATTAAAGCTTCTAAACAAGTTGACAGCGGATAAAAAAGAACAAACATTGGAATTATTGGATAGCATGGGATTAAGCGATGTCCGCTCGGCCTATCCTGATCAGCTTTCAGGTGGAATGCGTCAACGCGTAGCTCTCGTTCGCACACTTGCAACAGATCCTGATCTACTGTTATTAGATGAGCCTTTCTCTGCACTTGATTATCAAACAAAATTAAAACTCGAAGACCTTGTGTTTAAAACATTAAAAAAGCATCGAAAAACCGCCTTGCTGGTGACTCATGATATTGGAGAAGCGATTGCGATGTCAGACCGCATCATCCTTTTAACGCCTCGTCCCGGGAAAATCGCGAGAACTTTTCAAGTCCCAGCTTCCCTTAAAGAATTACTTCCTTTTGAAGCTAGGAATGATTCTGCTTTCCCTGAGAATTTCCAGCTGATATGGAAGGAGCTTGATTCTCTTGAACCATCTCCAACTTAAACATAAGCATCAACATTATCTAAGAGAGTTGAAAAGGGAAAGAAATGAAATATTGGGTTTTCAGGTGTGTATTCTCTTTGCATTTCTCACTTTATGGGAATTAGCAGGACGGTTCACATGGATCGATCCGTTATTATTTAGCTACCCCTCTAAAATTGCTTCTCTCTTTATAACAAAAGTAACAGATGGTTCATTACTGTTACACACTGGTGTAACGTTACTTGAAACAATTGCTGGATTTCTTCTTGGAACAGTACTTGGAACCGTGTTCGCGGCAATTCTATGGTGGTCACGCAAAGCTTCTAGAATCTCAGATCCGTATCTTGTTGTATTGAATTCCATGCCTAAAGTAGCTCTTGGTCCGATCATCATAGTTGCGCTTGGTCCAGGTTACATCTCCATTATTACGATGGGCGCTTCTATTTCCGTTATTATTACTACTCTTGTGATCTACCACGCATTTCATACTGTTGAACCTAACTTCATCAAAGTTATTCGCTCATTTGGTGGTAATAAGCGCCAGATCTTCTTTGAAGTTATTCTGCCATCTTCCTTTCCAGCGATTATCTCGACCTTGAAAGTAAATGTGGGTTTATCGTGGGTCGGCGTTATTGTTGGGGAATTTCTTGTTTCAAAACAAGGTCTTGGTTATATGATTATATATGGCTTCCAAGTATTTAATTTCACATTGGTTTTACTGAGCTTATTTATGATTGCGATTCTCTCATCAATCATGTATTTAGGGGTCGAATGGTTAGAACGGAAATTAATTAAACACTAGCTCCTCTTAAGAGGGGCTTATTTTGTTGTGATTGGGCAAACTAGTTAGCCACCACTCACAAATATGATGGGTTCCTACACGTCTTACCACTTGCAAAATGATTGCTATAGACCCACCCAAATACCATCTGCTAGCATATAGAAGAACATATTCTTATATAAGACAGGTGAAAACAATGAGCGCACTAAGAGGTGTATGGCTTAGCATAACAGCTTACTTACTACTTTCAATGATCAAATTAGGCGCAGGGTATCTCTTTGGTTCAGAAGCCCTCTTAGCAGACGGATGGAATAACGCATCAGATATCGTGGCATCCATTGCTGTTTTGATTGGCATGAAAATTTCTCTTAAACCACCAGATTTGAACCATCCATATGGCCATTCTCGAGCAGAAACCGTTTCTTCTCTATTCGCCTCATTTGTTATGTTTGCGATTGGAATACAAGTCCTCTTCCATACAGCTACTGTCTTACTCAGTGGAAAAGTCTCTTCTCCTCCACTTAGCTCTGCCTGGGTAGCCTTTTTTGGAATGATCGTTATGGGAGGCGTTTATCTTTTTAACTACCGCCTCGCTAAAAAAACGAACAGCCTCGGACTAATGGCTGCAGCCAAAGACAATTTATCAGATGCTCTCGTTAGTCTTGGTGCTTTTATTGGAATTATTGGCGCTCACTTTAACATGCATTGGCTAGATCCTCTTACAGGCTTTATTGTAGGTCTTATCATATGCAAAACGGCTTATGATATCTTTAAAGATTCATCACTCATGTTAACGGATGGATTTGATAAAGAGAAATTGAATGATATAGAGGCGACGATCCAAAACATTGAAGGGGTAGAAACATTAGTAGATATTAAAGCACGTATGGCTGGAAATGATATTATTGTCGATGCCGTTGTAGAGGTAGCACCTCATTTAAATATTAAAGAAGGACATACGATTACAGACAAAATAGAAGCCCAGTTAGAGAAGGATCATGACGTTCGAAATGCCACCATTCATGTTGAACCTGGCAGGGAAATTACTGAAAGAGGCTCTGTCAATGAATAGTGCATTCTCCATCTGTTATTTGTTTGAAGGCTGTGACCTATTGGATTTTGTATAAATACGAGCAAAAAAGTCCAGGACAATGAACTGGACTTTTTTCTCATTACAAATAATTAAGATGTTTTAGACTATAAGTAAGTACTTGATCCTTCATCATAAAGCTATAACGCTCATTTAAATGAATATCTTTCGGAAGTGTTGTTAGCTTCACCGGTCCCTTTGTTTCCATATAATCTTCTTTGTCTACGAGACGATCAATGTCAGCATAATAGACATTCTTAATAATTGTCCCGCCTTTTCCTTCAACACGATACTGACCTACATATTGAAGGTGCTTAACAACTCCACCTGTTTCTTCATATACCTCACGCACCGCAGCTTCTTCGGCATTCTCTCCTTCTTCCACTTTCCCACCTGGAAATTCAATGCCTCTTCGAGAGTGCTCGGTTAACAGCCACTGGTTTTCGAGGCGACAAATAACCCAAACATGTTTTGGTGCGGGAGAGTAAGGATGATCCTCGAAAGAAAATGTTACCTGATTATGATAGTAATCTGTAAACATAAATTCGCTCATTTGATAACCTCGTCCTTTAGTTTCTTACTTTATTGTAAAAGAGTAGCCTGTGCTTGTCCAATCTACCTGTACAAAAAATAAAACGCACGGACCAAAAGTTCCGTGCGTTTGAATTATTTAATCTCAAAATCATTAATGATCCAATGGTTGTTTTCATAAAGAAAATGGATGTTTATTGTGTAAGAGCCATAAAGCTCAGACTCATTCGATTGAGTCAGTTCATATTCATATTCATTAAGTTTCTCCAGTTCATATGACTCATCAGTATTCACCCATGGAAATAGCTCTGTTGGTACTAAGTAAAGATCACCTTCACGCTCTGCAAAATAAACATCCGCAATTTCAGAAGCGAGTTCTTTTGAGGTTATCTTTTGTAAGTCCTGCTCAACCTCTGCTATTGTTTGAAACTGTTTAACTTTACCCTCTTCATCTGTATCCTGAATAATATGATTGATAAGTTCGTTAGATAAATTCTCAACTTCTGGTTTTTCGATTGAATTCGTCTTTGCTTCTGCTTTATTCTCAAGAGAAGAAATCACGATTTCTGAATGATCAGCAGCAACTTTTGATAATTCTCCACCACAACCCGAAGTGAAAGTTAGCGCACCTACAAACATTAATAAACCTATGTATTTTTTCATGTCACTCATCCTTTAAGTATAGTAGAATTTCTTTATATTGATTTCATACCTCATCCTATTAGGTGTCAAACAAACTAGTGATATATTAAGTCTTTTTTACCATAGTAATGAATGGATTTTAGCTATTTTCTTTTGGATACACTACTTATACGAAAAGATATAGCAGAATGTTTCGATTTTTCTTAATTTATTTCAGGAGAGGGGTGATTAATTGGGAGGACTATGGAAGATTCGCTTCAATAATTATCTGCGGCATCGACTTAAGTATTTGTCTTACATCATGCAAGGTGGATTATTGATCGCTTTATTGCTAATCGGAGCAATAGGAATTGTTTATTATCAACGTTTACTCGATGTTATACCTGAGCCATTTCCACTCCTATTTGCGATCGCCCTCATCATGAGCGTAGTACTAAGTGTTCTTGAAGGAAAGTTCTTTCTCTTTCAAGCGGATCGCGTCTTTTTAATCACATGTGAAGATCGTATGAGGCAATACATTAAGTATACTTTCTTCTATTCTTTGATTCGTTCACTGCCGATAATTTTAATCGTTAGTTTAGTAAGTGCTCCTGCCCTCATTCATTTAGAAATTCCTTTGGAATTACTAACATGGATTTATGTCATGATACTCTTGCTCTTTATATTGTCTTTTCTTACGATCGTACGATCTTACTTCACGAAGAAAAAATGGCAGCGTCTTTACCTTTTCATTAGCAATTTCACTATTCTTTACTTCACCATGAAAGGATATGTTTTTATTGGTGCCTTATTCCTTATGTTTCCCATTACATATCTTTACTTACTATTTCGTCAAAGCTCGATGCTTCAGTGGGAGAGATTGATTGAACTTGAATCATCACAAACTGCTCGGTTCGAGCAATTCGCAAACCAGTTCGTTGATGTGCCTTCTTTACAGAATAAAGTGAATCCAAGAAAGTATTTAAGTTGGATTATTCAATTGATACCAGTGTCTAACGCACAGACCTTTCTATTCATTAGAATTTTCTTCCGTAAGGGAAGCTACATTTGGGTCTTTATCCGATTAGTTGGAATTGGGGCATATATTCTCTACTACCTAAGAGAAGAGTACACATCGTACTTGATTGTTCCCCTTCTTTTATGGATCACTCATAAACAGCTCTTAGCAATCAAAAAAGAACAAATGAGAGACTCGTTTCTTGTTATTCTCCGAAACGATTATTCACTGAGAAACATGATTTTATCGTTATTAGTTATACAATCCATATTATTTAGTATTGTTCAGCTTCCTTCTTTACAGCATAGTTTTTGTACCTTAGTAGAAGGGCTTTTGATTTCATTTTTTTTAGAAAACAAAAAACAGAGAAAATCATAAAGAGAAGCTGGCTAATATTAGCCAGCTTCTCTTTATGATTTAGCAACAATAAGGATTGTAGTTTGCTCCGCCTACATAACCTGGTCCAGGACCACAACCGCCGCCCATTGCGCCAGCTCCAACAATAATTAGTAAAATAAACAGAACAACAATTAACGCAAAACCTTTACCATATCCTCCGCTCATCTTTATCCCCCTCGTTAGAATTCATTCACTACACTATTACTTTATGTAGTTGATTCCATTTAGGAAGGGCATGAGCGGAGTTCCTGAAGAAAAACTAGTTGTTCATCCTCAATTTCTTGTATTGTGGTTTAGAGCTGATAATACGCCCATTTGATCAATTTGTTGCTTTGTATGAGGTGTGCCTAGTCGATGGATCATCTTATATAATTCATAAATCGCTTCATCCGTCCAATCTCGATGACGGTCTACTTCACTTTCATCATAATGATTCAGTGAAAAGAAATCATTTTGTTGCACATATTTCTGAGAGCGCAACTTCTCAATTACACGTTCCATTTCCATTTTCTCTTCTTGACTTGCTCTAATTTCAAAGGCATTCATTTGAGTGCCAACATTTGTCTCATGAAGCTCACCTTTAGGTGTTACAAAATACGTCTCACGTACCATTGCTTCTCACCTCCATGAAAATTTAAACAGGACTTTCTTCTAAATGACGATACCCTTTGTATTCATGTTGAGCAGCATCAATGGTTTTCTCAACAGTGTCAAGCCTAGAGCGAAATGATCCAACGTCACGTCCCTGTTTCTTCGCTTCTTCAACTCGCGCATCATAGTTGGTTTCTTCGGTCGCTTCTGACTCCACATGAAATTGTTTCTTATCATGATCAACTACAACTTGAATAAATTTTTCCATTGATTTTCCCTCCTCTTTATCCTATCCTGCTTGTCACTTTACCCTTTTCGGATAAATATTAATCTTTTCCTTATAAACGAAAACACATAAATTTATGTTAAAATGAAGGGATGAATCCATAAGAATAGTTCAGGTGATGATCATGAATTTTACTACAACACCGCATCAAGCAGTGACTGAATTGGACCTATCTGCTCCTTTAACACCCCACTCGTCTCTCAGACCATTGGAAGATAAAGCAGAGCAGGCTTTTTTTCATGCTTTAGAGGAAAAAGGTATACGTCTGAATGAACCTCAAACAAAAGCAGTAAAGCATACTGAAGGCCCTCTTTTGACAATTGCCGGAGCCGGAAGTGGAAAAACATCTGTTTTAACAGCACGAACAGCTTTTCTAATGACAGTAAAGGAAAAAGATCCTTCTAGTATTCTACTCATTACTTTCACTCGAAAGGCATCTGAAGAAATGCGACAGCGTATCAGTCACTTACCAGGTGTCTCTTCTCAAGACTCAGGAAGATTAACAGCAGGAACATTTCATTCTATCTTCTTGAAATTATTAAGGAGTCTCGGTTATAACCAAAAAATATTGAATAGTGATCGTCACAAACAAATTATAATGAAAAATATTCTAAAAAAAATGAAAAGTCCTGAAGCATCTTTACCAGAGATTATGCTTTCATCAATTTCTGCTTGCAAAGTTAAAATGATGGAGCCTGCAGATATCCCTGACAGTAAAGAAACAGAAGAATTAAAGAAAGCCTACTCTGAATATGAAGAGTGGAAAACAGCTAATGGCTATATTGACTTTGATGACATTCTTGTCTATATGTATCGAGAATTCAATCAAAATCCCGCTCTACTTCAAAAAATGCAAAATCGATTTCAATATATTTTAGTAGATGAATTCCAGGATACGAACCCAATTCAATATGAATTAATTAAACAAATTGCAGCTCCTCAAAACAACTTATTTGTAGTGGGTGACGATGATCAAGTTATCTATTCTTTTAATGGTGCAAATAGCTCAATCATTTTAGAGTTCGATCGTGCTTATCCCGAGGCATCCGTCGTAACGCTGGATACAAACTACAGATCAGCTCCACCCATTGTTGGACTCGGAAACCATGTAATTAAGCACAATACGTATCGAAGAACGAAAACAATGAACGCTACAGACAAAGACGGAAAACAACCATACTATCTTCGTCCTGCTACAACAGAAGACGAAGCAGGTTATGTCCTCCGTCATATTCGAGAAAAAAAGCGAGAGTGGAAAGACATTGCCATTCTTACAAGAACTTATACGAATGCTAGAGCCATTTTCGAGCAGTTGATTGAACAGGACATTCCTTTCAACGCACAGGGAATGAAACAGGTCTTTTACGAGCAGTCGATTATTAAAGGAATGATGGAACACCTTCGACTTGCATACGAGCACCAAAATCTTGATGCGACAGCCGCCATACTCCCATCCCTTTTTATTAATCAAGAATCAGGTATGCGTCACATTGAGATGGAAAATTTCGTTGATCCAGTTGAATTTCCTTTGTTACATTTAAAATCCTGGAAAACACTACGTGATTTTCAAAAAAAATCGATAGATCGACGTGTCCGTCTTGTTCAAGAAGCTAAACGTCATCGGCCCCAGAAAGCCATTCAATTGTTACGAGATGACTATATGAAACATCTGGACAGCGCAAATGACGAAGCATTAACTGTGCATAAGACTACTCTTAAAGAAATGATGGACGAGCTTGAGTTCTCAAGCTCACGATTTGAAACCATCCCAGAGTTCCTTGCCTACGTCGATCGAATCATTCAACGATTCAATGAGCATAAACAAAAAGCTAGCGCCTCTAACGCGCTTTCACTACTATCCATTCATCAGGCTAAAGGGCTTGAATTCCCTGTGGTTTACGTCATTGGTGCTTCAGAAACGATTCTACCGCACGTTTCTGCGCTCAATACGATGAAAGACAAAGAAGCCTCTCATAAGCAGCTCTATATGAAAAACCCGACTGCTGACCTTGAGGAAGAACGTCGCCTTTGTTACGTTGCCATTACACGTGCAAAAGAAGAGCTCTATATTTGCTCCCCTGAGAAACACCTTGGTAAACAAACACCCGTCTCTCGTTTCTTAACGGATGCCTTCAAGAAGAAAATTCAACAAGAAGGTAAAACGGTGAAAGCATGGGTTTGCAGTAGTGAATTTTGCAAAGGATGGATGAAAATAGAGGATAAGAAACAACCTGATCAAAAGCAATGTCCCTTATGTGATAAGCCAATGATCATTTCGCAAAAGCCTGTTCAAAAAGACTGAACTATGTCACTGTGTTAAGCTTTGTTGCGCTTTGATTACAAATTATTTAAGAGAAGTTTAACTGCAATAATTCGCTCTCCAAACGTGCTATAGTAGAAAAAAACGCGCAACAGGAGGGCTCCGATGAGCAGCATTCGTTACGAAACCATCTTTCAGAAGCAGCTTGGAAACGGTACGATTATCGGGATTATGGATTACCTTGAAGGCAAGCTGATCAGACTGAACTTAAATGATGAGGAGCCGGACTTACTTAACCCGGAGCTAAAAGAATTTTTCCAGCAAGAGCGGATGAAGGTACATCCTAAACAATAGTTACCCACTCAGAAACAAATGTTTAAATAAACGAAGAAGCCTCCAAATAAAGGAAGGCTTCTTTTTTATTTTTCAAGCATAAAAACCCAGATAACTGGAACGCTATTCATAAATCGCTTTGTAACTTGAAGTATTTTCTTCTGCAAGTAGTCATTTATAACTATTTATTTCAAAAAAAGGTTTGATATAAAAAATGAATAGGGTATATCAATAGTAGCAAAGGACATTGCTATATTAGAGGAGGAAGTCATTATGTTAAAACAAGTTCTCGTTATTATCGGTATTGTTGTTGTAGTAGCATTTGTTGTCAGCGCATTATTCTAGAAGGCAGCAAAAATATAGTTATGTATGAACTAAATTGACCTTATCAAGGAGGAATAGCAATGGTACGTACAATCCTTATGATCATTGGCGCGGTTGCTGTGATTGCAGCTATCATTTCATTTATTTAATATTGTAAAATTGAGCAATTGAAATTTATTAATTCATCATAAATAAAACAGTCGAGCCATTACGGTTCGACTGTTTTTTTATCGTCTATTAATCATTCTTCTTCATGTTTTTTTTGGCTTCATCAACTTTGGACTTTGGAATGTATATAAAGATTGCCTTTTTGTTATTATTCATACAAATCTCCTTCAGAGTTGATTTATTGTTACCCTCATTCATTCTACTCGATAAAGGCACGTATAAGCAATCATCACTTACAAAACATTTGAAAACAATGCCTTAGTACTAAATTTTCTGTGAATTGAAATGTGATTAGGAGTATTTACATTCAAACTGTCAAGAAATCGATAAAACTTCAACTTCTATTGTAGGACTAGTATTGATATACTATTTGTAAACTGCCTGTAACTGTTTATGTGAAACAGATCACATCAGCTAATGATGAAGGAGTGAAATGCATTGTTAAAGCAACCATTGAAACTATTCCGAGGCGTCGGCTTTGCAGAAGGAATATCATTTTTATTATTACTAGGAATTGCGATGCCTCTTAAATACATGATGGACATCCCTATGGCCGTAACGATTGTTGGAGCGTTACATGGCGGACTGTTTGTTCTCTATCTTGCCGTAATTCTATATGTCACAATCGTTAAGCGCTGGTCTTTCATTAAAGCCGCGCTCGCAGTTGTCTCCTCCGTTATCCCATTCGGACCGTTTATATTCGATGCGCGAATCGCAAAAAATTCTGAAGTATAAAGACAAGGCAGGACCTTAAGAAGGTTCTGCCTTTTGTTATCTTTTCCCTAGCTATGTTAATAAACTTCTTTAGAAACCGTCACTCTCTCAAGTTCTTTCCAGTTTATTTCGTATCCGATCCCACTCTCTTTAGAAACAGTAATCAAACCGTTCTCCACTTCCACTTCAGGTTCAATAATGTCTTTTTCCCAGTACCGTGCTGATGCAGAGACATCTCCTGGTATTGTGAAATTAGCCAAACTAGAAAGTGCGATATTATGCGCCCTTCCTATTCCGGACTCTAGCATGCCACCACACCAAACAGGTATCCCCCTTTCGCTACATAAATCATGGATCCTCTTACTAACGGATAACCCTCCAACACGTCCGGGTTTAATATTAATAATCTTACAGCTATTCAAATCGAGTGCTCGACGGGCATCATCATAAGAATGTATACTTTCATCCAAACAGACCGGTGTTTCAATCTCTTTTTGTAAAATCGCATGATCTACGATATCGTCAGCTGCTAGAGGTTGTTCAATCATCAGCAAATGAAATGGATCAAGTGCTTTTAAACGATCGATGTCTTGCAGAGAATAAGCTGAGTTCGCATCTGCCATTAACGATAAGTTTGGATAAGAATGACGTATTGCTTCTAGAATCGATATATCCTGCGAAGGTTTGATCTTCACTTTAATTCGTTCATATCCCTCATCAATTCTTCTATGGATTTCTTCTAGCATAACTGAAGGATCCGAAGCGCCTACGGCAACTCCTGCCTTAATCTTCTGTGAAGAACCACCTAATGCTCTTGAGAGGCTAATTCCTTCTCTTTTAGCATATAAGTCCCAGATCGCACCCTCAATCGCAGATTTAGCCATTGGATTTCTTCGAATGCCCGCTAGTATTCCTTCCACATCGGACGGATGAGCAATCAGTTGGTTTTTGAGTTTAGGAATGATGAAGTCTCTTAGCATATGCCAGGAAGTTTGAAGCGTCTCTTCTGTATACCAGGGCGACGTAAAGGCAACTCCTTCTCCAAAACCTACTTCCCCTTCAGAATCTCTTACTTCGACGATAATTAAATCTCGAGCAGTGACTGTTTCCAAACTGTTACTAAAAGGGGATTTTAGGTTCATTCGAATATGACGTAGAGTAACACTCTCCAGTTGCATCATATCGTATCACTCATATCTACTAATAAATTTCGCTGTAGCTTATTTGCCCCATTCCTAGGAAGGCTATCCACATAAGTAATCGTTCTAGGTAGCTTGTAACGCGCAAGACGTTCTGAAAGATAATCGAGCAGCTGCTGTTCCGTCAAAGAGCGATTCTTACTAACAACAAATGCTGCAGGTACTTCTCCCCATTGCTCATCTTTAACCCCAGTTACGCCTGCATCCTCCACATCTACATGCTCAAGGATCGCCGCTTCAATTTCTGCGGGATACACATTTTCACCACCAGATATAATGAGGTCTTTCCTTCGATCCAATACAAAGAGAAAGCCATCTTCATCCAGATAACCAATATCGCCTGTATGAAGCCACCCGTCTTCAAATGCAGCTCTTGTTGCATCATCCCTTCGCCAATACCCCTTTGTAATCGTAGGTCCTTTCACGAGAATCTCTCCATGCTCTAAAGCAGAAAGGGATTTATGATCAAGACTAATCATAATCTCTGATGGGAAAAGCGCCTTTCCAGCTGACCCCTGTTTATCTAGCATATATTCAGGTGAAAGCGTCACAATTTGAGAGGCAGTTTCCGTCATACCAAATGTCTGGAAGACAGGAATATCCTTCTCCTCACAAGTAGAAAGAAGCGGGTATGGAGCTGGACCACCTCCAAGAAGCATGCAGCGAAATGTTTCGGGGTAATGATCGGTTCCAAGGTCATCGAGCATTTTTTTCAGCATAGCGCTTACTACCGATACAATTGTAATCCGTTCTTTTTGAATCGATTGATTAACGACACGCGGTTCAAACCGTCGTTGAATAACCATTGTGATTCCGTAAATAACACTTCGCAATAGAATAGAAAGTCCACTCATATGGAACATTGGAACCGCACACAGCCAGCGATCATTCATATCTAAACCAAGATTAAGACTGGAACCGATCGCACTCCACCAATGGTTACCATATGAAAGCATAACACCCTTAGGTTTTCCAGTTGTGCCAGAAGTGTACATAATCGTATGAAGCTGATGTAACTCAATAGTTGTTTGTAACTCTTCTAACTGATAAGCACCTGGGTGAACATCTTCCCAGATGATTATATTTACCGGACTTTGTATTGCGTCACTAGCTTTCTTCTCAAGTGAATTGTCAGTGATCACATAGGAAATCTCAGCATCGTTCATTTGGAAAGATAGCTCTGGTCCTGTTAATCGATGATTCAATGGAACAATGACAGCCCCAATGTACATCAGAGTATGTAAACAAACGGCAGCCTCTAATCCATTCTCCATATAAAAACCAACATGCTTTCCTTTTTCGATCCCTTTTGCTTTTAGAGCATTTGCCATATTAACTGCCTTTTCTTGTAACTGTTTATAAGTTAACTGTTTGCCATTATCGATAAGCGCCACTCGCTCAGGCGTCATAGAAGCACGTTTATGTAGCCAATTTGGCATCGTATCCACCTTTAACATCCTTTCTTTCATTACCATAGACTATTTGAAAAAAACAGCTTGATGGGAATCCATCAAGCTGTTTCAAGCAATCGATTTAAGGAAAACGTGGGAACTGTTTAAAGTCCGGTTTGCGTTTTTCTTTAAATGAATCGCGTCCTTCTTTTGCTTCATCAGTTGTGTAATAAAGAAGCGTTGCGTCTCCACCCATTTGCTGGAGTCCTGCAAGACCGTCTGTATCGGCGTTAAGAGAAGCTTTAAGGAAGCGTAGGGCTGTTGGTGACTTATCAAGCATTTCCTGTGCCCACTGTACTGTTTCAGCTTCAAGCTGATCAAGTGGAACAACCGTATTAACAAGTCCCATATCAAGTGCTTCTTGTGCATTGTATTGACGACATAGGTACCAGATTTCACGAGCTTTCTTATGACCTACGATACGAGCAAGGTATCCTGCACCGTATCCAGCATCAAAGCTACCAACTTTAGGGCCAGTCTGACCAAAAATAGCATTATCTGCAGCAATTGTCAGGTCACATACCACGTGAAGGACGTGTCCTCCTCCAATCGCATAACCTGATACCATTGCAACAACCGGCTTAGGGATAACACGAATGAGGCGTTGAAGATCCAAGACATTTAGACGAGGAATCTCATCATCACCTACATAACCACCATGACCACGAACACTTTGGTCACCGCCAGAACAGAAAGCTTTGTCTCCAGCTCCTGCTAGAACAATAACACCAATATCTGAATTGTCTCTCGCAAATGAAAAAGCGGTAATTAATTCGTTAACCGTTCTTGGCGTAAATGCATTGCGCACCTCTGGACGGTTGATTGTAATCTTAGCAATACCATCATACGTTTCGTAAAGAATATCTTCAAATTCTCGTTCAGTCTTCCATTGAATCATTTAGAAATTCTCCTTCCTTATGTAACAAAATTTACAGATTAGAATCTGCATGCTTTTTTAGAAAAGCTACTACCATTTTATCAAAGATTTCAGGTTCTTCTACATGAATTGTATGCCCTGCGCCAATAATTTGCACAAAATCAGCCTGAGGAAGCTTTTTTTCCATCTGTTTCCCAATTGAAATGAACTTCTGATCGTACTCCCCAACTATTAGAAGGACTGGAAAGGTTATCTTCTCTAACACACTCCAATAGGAAGCCTGTGCCCCCGTTCCCATTCCAATTAGACTATTGGCTAGTCCTATTTCAGTATTGCTCAAACGCTGCTTTCTTATTTCACTTTGAATACTTGGCGAAAGTTTCTTCTGCGAAGAAAATAACGGAAGAGATTCCCAGAAGGTTACGAAATCTTCAATACCTTCCTTCTGAATTCGCCTGGCAAGTGCATGGTCTTTCTGCACTCGCTCTCTTCTTTGATCTTCCGTAAAAAGCCCAGGTGAACTGCTTTCCAGAATAAGCGTTTTAATGAGCGAAGGGTACTGGACAGAAAATGACAAAGCAAATCGTCCACCCATGGAATAGCCAAGCAAATGGAGTTGATCGATCCCAAGTAAATTTAATAGTTGTTTCAAGTAACTCCCCATAGATTCCATAGTATATTGAGAAGCATCATTCGGTTTCGCACTTTCGCCGTGACCGATAAGATCGATTGCAATCACTTTATATAGCCTGGACCATCTTTTCATAAAAGAAGACCAGTTCTCACTCGATCCTGTGAATCCATGCAATAATAGAAGAGGTTCTCCTTCTCCCGCGATTTCGACATGAAAAGGTTGTCCACCAACGGTATAAATCATGATTTAAGACTCTCCTGCAGGACTATTGCTGTTTCCTTCGAAACCTTCGCGAACATCTCTCGATGAAGCCTAAGATTGGCATCACGATCAGTTGGAACCTCAATAATGCTTAGCCCATGGTGATCCTGACTTTTCTCATACGCATAACTAAACTCTTCCCAATTCCATACGCGTTCAAAACTTGCCTCATATAATGCGGCAGCATGTTCATAATTTAGTCCATGTGGTGTGCCAAAGAGTTTCTCAAAGTGCTTCTCCTGCTTGCGCTGAGGTAGAAATGAGAAAATCCCTCCGCCATCATTGTTAACCACAATAACCGTCATATTGATCTCATATAGCTTAGCTAGAAGCAGACCATTCATATCATGGTAGAAAGAAAGGTCACCAATCACCAGCACGCTAGAAGAATAGGCTGTACTTGCTCCAAGAGCTGTTGAAATAATACCGTCAATACCATTCGCTCCTCGATTCCCCATTACAGTAGGTCGAGAATTCTCTGGCAAGAAAAAGTTCTCCATATCGCGAATAGGCATGCTATTCCCTACAAACAGGAGATCATTCGCACTCATCAGTTTCCCTAATTCTCTAAACACATGGCCCTCAAATAGCTCGTCAGTTCCTAAATCTTCATGAAGTAAGGTGAGAGTCGTTTGGTTAATGGCCTTCCATTTGTGTAACCACCGCTTCTCAGTAGAGTTGATGCTTCGCACAGCAGGAAGAAGACTGTTCACAAACGATACAGAGGAAACTGTAAGCATGTCAGAACTATAAAGAGTAGGGTCTCTCCATCCTCTCTCATCCACAATTATATGAATAGGACTTGCTACTCTCTTCATAAAGAGCATATAAGCTTTTGAAACTGGCATCGCCCCAAATCTAATCACTACTTCAGGGTATAGCTCTGAATCCACCTCACCCCTAAGAAAGGCGTCATACCCTTCTACAAGATTAGGAGAATCAATATGCCGGCATTTTGAAAGTGGATCTGCTAAAAGCGGATAACCTAATTCCTCAGCAAGAGCAAATAGCGGTTCAGCTAATTCGTCATTATCCTGAGGTCCGACCACAATAATACCTTTCTTGCCAGCTAATTTGTTTGCATAATCTGTGACTGCATCTTCGTTTAAAACACGTATGTGATCTGCCGCATTTACCCACGGCTCATAATTCTCCCTACCATCTGAAAAAAGACCTGTATAGGATAGATCTGGTATCAAGGGATCTCTAAATGGGAAATTAAGATGCACAGGTCCAGCAGGGAGACCGGAAGAAACGGCTGTCGCTCTAGAAGCCGCAGTTCTGATATACCGATTTAAATCTGGAGAGGAAGAAGGCATCGCCATTTCCATAAACCATTTCACATAGTCCCCATATAGCTTGATTTGATCAATCGCCTGTGGAGCTCCATTATCACGAAGCTCATGCGGGCGATCGCCAGTCAAAACAATCAACGGTACATTGGATTGAGCAGCCTCAATAACAGCAGGATAGTAATTAGCGCCAGCCGTACCTGAAGAACATAGAAGTGCGACAGGTTCCTTATGCGATTTGGCCATGCCAAGCGCAAAAAAACCAGCAGATCGCTCATCGATATGCACCCAGACGTTTAGTAACGGGTGTTCAGCCATGACCATTGCGAGCGGGGTAGAACGCGATCCTGGACTAATAACAGCATGTTTAACACCTGAACGCACAAGCTCATCAACAAATGATCCTACGTAACTTGCTAGTATTTCCTGGTCAGTCATATTTCTTACCTCCAAGAGCTGTTAGCATTGGTTTAAACTTCATTTTGGTTTCTTCATATTCACTATCAGGGTCAGAATCTCCAACTATACCGCACCCAGCGTATAGCGTTGCTTCTTCTCCTTTAAGTAGACCAGAGCGTATAGCTACAGCAAATTCTCCATTTCCCTGATAATCAACCCAACCAACAGGTCCTGCATACCAACCTCGATCAAGCTTCTCTATTCGCTTAATTTCATTTACGGCTTCCTTTTGAGGATAACCGCCAAGCGCAGGGGTAGGATGAAGCCGTTCAACCATACGAAAAAGGCTTGTCTCTCTACCAGCCCTTGCTACAACAGGAGTAAATAAATGTTGAATATGAGGCGTTTTAAGTATTTCCGGCCTTGACGGTACCTGAACAAATTCACACTCCTCTTCCATAGCTGATCGAATCATTTGAACGACAAGATCATGCTCAATTCGATTCTTTTGATCATGAAGAAGAGCTTCTCCAAGTTCATCATCCATTTCCTTCGATTCACCTCGTTGAATAGAGCCCGCAAGACAAGTCGAATACACTTGTTGTCCATCTCTTTTGACTAACCGTTCAGGTGAAGCTCCAAGAAAACATTTGTCCCCATATTCGAACGCGAAAACATAGCTATCACTTTGTTGTTTTTTTAAATTTGTCAGTGTTTTTGTTGATGAAAAGTTTTGAGTCGACTGGAGCTTAATTTCTCTCGCTAAAACGACTTTATCAAGATGGCCATTTCTAATATTAGCAGCAGCACTTCTGACCGTTTCTTTCCATTCCTTAGGTCGTATTTCTTCTATTGAAATAGCATCGACATCTGCATAGGCATGAGACGTAAGCTTCTCAAAAAGACGATCATGCTTATCTAAAAGCGCTTCAGATATAACTTCCACATTATCTCCTGCGCTAACAATTGCGTTGAGTGTGAGCCAAGCATGGTTTCCAGCTGAAGTTAACATTAATTCTGGAAGAACCATCCCGCCTTTAGGAAAGGAATCCCATTCACCGCTATCTGGGGCAGTTGGATCGAATGAAAACCCACCTAACAGAACCGGTCCAACACCTGGCCTTGATGGAGCCCCCTCTATGATCGCTTGTTCTAAAAAAGTTTGCCAATCACTTTCAATTGAACGAAAACGATCGATTTGAGCCTCAAATTGCTTCACACAACCCTGGCCCACTATTGTCGTGTCATTCTCAGGGTCCGACCAGAATGTTCGATCATTCTCGTTAGTAAACGAACCTGCAGCATAAAAGGAGAGGGGATCGACAGCAGCTACTGATAGCACCTGACTAACAAGCACGGACGTTCCCCGCTTTTCTGCCTTACTTACACCTTGATGAAGCAGGCTAAATAATTCTTGATGTTGTATTGTAGACACCGTCTTCTCCCCCCAACTTTCTGTCCATGCAAAAGCAGACCGAGTTAGCCTCGGCCACAGTTAATTAAAGGATACACCTGTCTGGCTAAGACTGTCAACGAAGCTGTTTAACCGTATGAATGCTTCTTATGTATAGATTCCCCATCTCATAGAAAAAAACCATTTTAATGTTCCGCAAGTGCCCTTAGCAAAAAAAATAATGAGCATACACTGATAAAAGTAGACGCTGCTTTGCAGTCGTTTATAAACTAATGCATAAGGGAGGGTCTATATTGTCCAGACACTATTACCATGGGGTTTGTCGTCAACACATAGGACAATGTGTTGAAATCAAGTGTCATGACGGTCAATTGCATAGAGGTCACGTTGAAGAAGTTGATAATGAATTTGTTTATATCCGCCCTTTAAATCGCAATTGTGACGGGCCACAACATCCCGAAGGACCAGGCATGTTTTTCTTCGGAGCACTTGCAGGAGGTTTTCTTGGCGGTCTTTTAGGAGTAGGACTAGGAAGTATTGCGTTCTTCAGACCATACCCATATCCTTACCCATATTATTAATCATTCAAAAACGATCCTTCAAACGAAGGATCGTTTTTGAATGGAAGAATAACTACTTTTATCCACCTCAAACTTAGAATAACCTTCATTTCTCTTTCGTTTGAAGGGAAATTCGCTATTTTCCTCTATTGACAGAGACTTCTTGATATTGACAAAAGGATTGACACCCCTTATCCATTTTTTTAAACTATAATGGTTACAAGGGGAATTTATAAGAAGTTTATTACTAAAGGGAGAGACACAATTATATGGAAGAGCGTATGAATAACAGCAACGATAAGCTGAACAAAGTCACGCCTTCAAAACCAACATGGCAGGTATGGTGGCGTTTACTCAGGCCGCATACATTAACTGCTTCCTTCGTCCCGGTTTTTCTGGGCACAATGCTTGCCCTTCAAAGTCATACATTACATTTTGGATTGTTTATGGCGATGATGATCGCATCTATTCTTATTCAATCTGCAACAAACATGTTTAATGAATACTATGATTTCAAAAGGGGTCTCGATCACGCTGGGAGTGTAGGAATTGGGGGCGCTATCGTACGAGATGGTGTTAGTGCAAGAACAGTATTAAACCTTGCTTTTATTTTCTTCGGCATTGCGATTCTTTTAGGTGTTTATATCTGTATCCTTACAACATGGTGGATTGCGGTTATTGGAACAATCTGCATGGCAGCAGGGTACTTTTACACTGGCGGTCCGTATCCAATCGCCTACACACCATTTGGTGAAATTGCTGCTGGTGTATTTATGGGACTAATACTTGTATTACTTTCTTTCTTTATTCAAACAGGTGTGGTTACGTTTGAAAGCATTCTCGTTTCGATTCCTATATCCATTCTAGTTGGCGGCATCCTCATGGCGAATAATATTCGTGACTTAGAAGGCGACAAGGAAAAAGGACGTAAAACACTTGCGATTCTTCTCGGACATGATAAGGCTGTAACATTTTTAGAGGGTATGTTTATCGTATCCTACCTCTGGGTGGTTGGACTTATTATTACAATTGATTCATCTTTATGGCTTTTGTTGATAATATTGAGCATCCCTAAAGCATTTAAAGCCATCCGCTTATTTGAAGGAAAAACCAAAGCAGCTCACATGATGCCTGCTATGCAAGCAACTGCTCAAATGCATACACAATTCGGACTGTTAATGGCAATTGGTTTATTGTTAGCCTATTTCATTTAACACGGTGAGAAAGTCAGAGATCCATTTGGTCTCTGACTTTTTTATATTTATGAACCACTCCCTCACCTTTACATAAATTCGTGAAAATAATCCTCTATTCTCGGAATGAAAGTAAAAAGGAATTTATTTAGAAATGCTACAGCCTATCGATCGCTAACTTTTCTCTTTTTCTCACGTTAGCCTCGTGTATACTGTAAATAAGTACATAAAAATGGGGGTAATACGATGGAATTTGCAAATACAATGTTAGAGGCACTCGGCATTAAAGCCATTACATTAACACCTGAAAAAGTTGTTCTCGAAATGCCAGTTGGACCAAGCACTCATCAACCACTTGGCTTTCTTCACGGTGGCGCATCAGTAGCCCTAGCAGAATCAGCAGCCAGCATAGGCGGCACACTTAATCTAGATTCAGAAAACGAAGCAACTTTTGGGATGGAGATCAACGCTAATCACCTCCGAAGCAAAAAAGACGGCGTCGTCCGAGCTATCGCCGAACCAATCCACATCGGCAGAAGAACAATGGTCTGGGAAATCAACATCGTAGACGAACAAGAAGAACTAATCTGCATATCCCGCTGCACCCTAGCCGTTAAAAGGTATTAAGAAAAGCGAAGACGAGCGTTTAGAAACGGAGATATTGGAACGCTTGAACAACAACACTCAAAGAAAAGCCCGTCATTAATGACGGGCTTTCTGTTCTATTTTTCTTTCACCAATTTCTCTATAATCTTCATGATAGGTGTCTGATATTGCATAATGACATTCATCGCAAACCAATCTTCGTCGTTCCCACGGGAAGAGCAATTCTTTCTCACAGTAAATACATCCGTGATTCAATTGGATCACCCCCCTTTTAGATTATGCCTAATATGGGCGTCTAAGACCTAAGTGGAACGGAAAGGAGAGTAACAAATGATACGAATAAGACTGCCTTTTCTTTTTATCATCTTATTTTTATCTGCATGCGCTACACTCACATCTGATACAGAAATAAAAGAAAACACAATTCCGACAACAGTGGATCGAGTTGTTGATGGCGATACATTGAAAGTAACTCTTGAAGATCGAGAAGAAACAATTAGACTCCTTCTCGTTGACACTCCGGAAACAAAGCATCCGAGTAAACCTGTACAACCCTATGGACCTGAAGCCTCCCAGTTTGCTAAGAATCAACTAGAAGGAAAAGAAATTGGTGTCGAGATAGATGTTTCAGAACGCGACAAATACGGTCGACTGCTTGCTTACGTATGGATTGGCGATCAGATGTTTAATGAGATGCTCCTTGAAGAAGGACTAGCAAGAGTTGCTTATATTTATCAGCCAAACGTAAAGTACGTTGATACATTCCAAGAAATTCAGCGTAAGGCTCAAGAAGAAGGCAAAGGCATTTGGAGTATTGAAGATTACGTTCGCGAAGAAGGATTTAACGAATCCTTTGAAGCATCTGACTCCACATCTTCTGACAAGGGATCTCAACAAGGTTGTGACATTAAAGGAAACATTAATTCTAAAGGAGATAAAATTTACCACGTTCCTGAAGGATCATATTACGAGATTACGAAAGCAGAAGAAATGTTTTGTAACACAGATGAAGCCGAACAAGCTGGATTCCGCCCCTCTCAACGATAGATGCAACTACTTATTACTCTCTTCAGACTGAAAGACGAGTGAGATAAAGAGTTCACTAAAATAAGCCAAAGATCGAGAATCAACAGTATACCTAACATATCTAATAGAAAAAGAATGGGGTTTGCTCCCTCCAACATCAAAGCCGTAGCTTAAGCTACGGCTTTGATTCATTTCATCTACTGATATCTACTAAACTGCCTGCTCAACCTTTTTCCCTTGTTGAAGCTGATACATTTGGAAGTACCTTCCCTTTTGCTTCATCAATTGATCATGATCGCCTCGTTCAACGATTTCACCTTGGTGAAGAACAAGGATTTGGTCAGCCTCTCGAATTGTTGAGAGTCTGTGAGCAATGATAAATGTGGTACGACCCTTTTTTAAAATATCCAGCGCATTTTGAATAATCATTTCTGTTTCGGTATCAACATTCGAAGTCGCCTCATCAAGAATTAAGACAGCAGGGTCAAACGCTAGTGCCCTTGCAAAAGAGATCAGCTGTCTTTGCCCCGAAGAAAGCGTGCTTCCTTTTTCGATCACTGCCTCATCATACCCGTTTGGAAGAGACCGAAGCAGCTGCTCTGCTCCCACATCTTTTAAAGCCTTTTCAACTTTTTCTCTTGAGATCGAGGAGTCATTAAGACTTACATTCGAAGCAATCGTTCCAGTGAACAAGAATGGATCCTGGAGCACTATCGCCATATGCTGTCTTAACTGCTGCTTTGGAATATCTTGAATATTTTGACCATCGATAGAGATCGTTCCTTTTTGGTTATCGTAAAATCGGAATAATAAATTCATAATTGAACTTTTCCCTGAACCAGTATGCCCCACTAGGGCAACCGTCTGACCTTTTTTCGCTTCAAATGATAGTTCCTTTAACACATATTCTTCTGCTTTGTATGCAAACGAAACATGATCGAAAGTGACATTCCCATCATAACGAGGAAATTCACCATCTGATACATCTTCCCCCTTTTCATCAAGAAGCTCAAAAACTCTGTCCGCCGCTACTAAAGCCTGTTCTAAATTAGCTAGCTGGTTCACCATATTTGTAACGGGTTGAAATAAGCGATTCAAATAATCCACAAAAGCATAAAGAACACCGAGACTCACAATAGACCCAACCGTTAATGAAGCTCCCCCAAAGTACCAAATCAATACTACAAATGAAATATTCCGTAGAATGTTCACAAGGTTATGTGACATTAAGGAATTCAAATTCAATAGCTTATTTTGATAAGTAAAATGGCTGTCATTCAGCTCTTCAAATTCCGCTTCAGTCTTCTCTTGACGTTTGAAAGCTCTTATTATCGACATGCCCTGAATGGATTCATTGATCATTCCGTTAATATCACTAATCCTTGTTCGAATGACCTTATTGAATTTCGACGCATATTTACGATAAACGAAGATCCAAATCAGAAGGAGGGGCACAATCGTTAATGTAATCAACGCAAGCTTTACATCAAGCAAGAATAAGGCAATAAATATCCCTGTCATATAAAAGATGCTTGTGAAGAACGTTGCGAGCACCGTCACATAAAGCTCTCTTATTGCCTCCGTATCATTCGTAATTCTTGCCACAACTTTACCGGCTGGTAAATTATCAAAATAGTTGATATGCAAACGCTGAATCTGGGAGTAAACATCCGTTCTCATTTTTTGAATAATACGGTTAGCAGAGGTTTGCAATAGAAGTCCCTGCCCATATTCAAAAAAGGATGCAAACAATAGAAGCCCAAAGTAGAGCGCTATTAACCAGACCATCGGTTCTATTTGCGGTTGATAAAAGGCAAGCAGTTCTTCATTGCTTATTTCTTTAGCTTGATAGGATTGTTGTTCCCCATCCTTTTGAATCGTGATAAGGTTGTCGTCAACCGACCGTTCTCCATCGTATGCGATCGCTTCATCAACGAAATAGTAGTCGCGACCTACCTGAAGAATCCTTACTTCCTCTCCTTTAAATTCATCGCTCCCAAAATGATCACTTCGTTTATACCAGTCCCCATCATATTTAACAGCTTCTTCTCCCTGATCTGTTTCATACCAGGGATACTCAATCCCCATAATATGGACATCAATCATACGTTTCGCAATGAAAGGCCCAGAGAGCTCTGCTGTAACAGCTACCATTAATAAGAGTAAAGCAATAAGAATATTTTTCTTAAAACCCAGTGCATACTTAACTAATCGCTTTCCTACCTGTCGATTCATTTACAGCACCTCCTTCAATGAATCCTCAAGCTGCTGTCTGTCAAATTGGTCACGATACCATCCCTTTTTAGAAAGAAGCTCTTTATGAGTTCCTTCCTCAATCACCTTGCCCTCATCAAGAACGATAATCCAATCAGCATGCTGAACACCCGACAAACGATGCGTGGCTATAAACGTCGTTTTCCCAGAACGTTCATTGCGAATATTGGATATAATTTGTGCTTCAGTTTTTCCATCAACGGCAGACATTGCATCGTCTAAAATTAATATTTCAGGATCAATCATTAGAGCTCGCGCAATGGATACCCTTTGTTTCTGTCCACCTGATAAAGCGACGCCTTTTTCTCCAACAAGCGTCTCAAGTCCTTCAGGGAGCACATGTATATCTTTTTTAAAGTCGGATAGCCGCAGCACTCGATCAATGTCTTGATCTGTTCCATTATTTTTACCAAACAGAAGGTTTTCTCTCACCGACCTTGAGAAAAGCATCTGATCCTGAGGAACATAACCAATCCAGCTTTGCAGAGTTTCGAGAGAAATTTCTTCGATCGGCACGTCAGAAATTTTGATTTTCCCTTTACCGACCGGATATTCTCTTAAAAGTTGCTTCAGTAATGTCGTTTTCCCACTACCTGTTCTCCCTACAACGCCTAATGTTTGGCCTTTCTTCAGAGTAAATGAAACATTTTGTAAATTCGTAACAGATGAAGAGGGATACTTAAAAGTAACATCTTCAAAAACGATCGTACCAGGTGTATCCAGATATTGAGGAGAATGGTGTTCTTTCACATCCTCTTCATGAGACAGCGTCTCTAAGACACGGTTCAACGATGCATTTCCTCGCTGCATGACGTTGATCAACTCTCCAACCGCAATCATCGGCCATATGAGCATCCCCAGGTAAACATTGAATGACACCAGTTCTCCGAGTGTTAGGACTTTATGAAAAACGAGATACGCTCCATACCCTAACCCAATTAAATAACTAATCCCGACAAGAACTTTAATAGTTGGCTCAAATAAAACATCTACTTTTGCTACTTCAATATTTTTCTTATATACATCTTCCGTTAAGTTCTGAAACTTTTGCTGAGCTGCCCTTTCTTGTACATAAGCACGCGTTACTCGAACTCCTGCAATCGATTCTAGTACTTGATCATTCATATCTCCGAACGAATCTTGGGCAGCTGTAAAGCGCTTATGAATGATTTTTCCGTAACGATTCATGGCAAGAGCCATAAGGGGTAGAGGAAGAATAGCCGCAAGCGTTAATTTCCAGCTAATAAGAACGCCCATTGTAATCAAAATAAGAAACATAAAGATCGTTGAATCTACTAATGTTAAAATACCAAATCCTGCGGTAAGGGAGACAGCTTTTAGATCATTTGTGGCCCTTGCCATCAGGTCTCCAGTTCGGTTTTTCTCGTAAAAGGATGGCGTCATTTTAAGGAGGTGCTTCATCAATTTAGATCTGAGCGCCCTCTCAACTAGAAAGGCACCACCAAATAATTGGTACATCCAAATATATGTGACGATATAGACGACGAGCAATAACCCTCCATAAAAAAATAAATAATTTCGTAAGCTTTCCCAGGTTAAGCTTCCTACGTTTATTTCATCAATGGCCATTCCGATTAATTTTGGTGGAATGACCTCGAGAATACCCCCAAAAATCAATAAAGCAATAGCAATGCTATACCGTTTCCAATGCTGTTTAAAAAACCAGCTCAATTTCCGTAAAATAGAGAACAACTTAATCCCTCCTAACTTTTTCCTACAGTTATTCTTTCTGATTGACTATTTCACCATCCTCCTTCCATGGATCACTTCATTTCCCCACTGTCACTTTTCTCAGAAACCAAAAAAGACATAACCGCATGCGGTTATGTCTAATGACTTCTTAAGACATAGAAAAGGGCACACGTCTAAGACGCGTGCCGATTCCTTTACTGTGACAAAGGGGTTACATCCCTGGCAAAGTGCGTCTATGAGTACATGAAGTTAGTTGTTGGATATCTTTCAAAATATGTCTCATCACACACACTCTCCTTTACCGTTATTTTTCACTCTGTCATCTTAGCACTATTGTCACAATTTTGTCAATATTATTATTTAATTAGTGGATTCACACTTTCTTCGCCTGTTAAATCCGCTATCATTTCCACGAGCAAATCAATTTCTTCCTGCATATCTTTTAAACTTACTGTTTCTACCGGCGCATGCATATAGCGAAGCGGAAGGGACACAAGTGATACAGGAACACCGTATCCTGTTAAACGAAGCTTATCTGCATCCGTCCCTGTCATTCTTGGTGTTAACTCATACTGAAGTTTCAAATCAAGCTTTTTAGCAGCCTTTTCAAGGAGCTGATTGATTTTTATATTGATTGGAGCGCCTTTCGCAAGAACAGGTCCACCTCCAAGATCAACCTCTGTGTGCTTTCTTGCATCAATTCCAGGATAGTCTGAAGAAAATGTAACATCACAAGCAATGGCCATTGTTGGTTGAATTCCTGCACCAGCGAAATAAGCACCACCCATGTTTGTTTCTTCATTCACTGTGCTAACAGCATAAACACCTACTTTAGGGTTACGCTTGGCTACTTCACGAAGAACTTCTGCTACGATAAATGAACCAGTCCGGTTGTCTAAGCCTCTTCCACTAATTCGGTCATTTAAGAGGTGCTCAACTTCTCTTTTATAGACTGCGAGGTCCCCAATTTGGACGTACTTCTCGATTTCTTCTTTTGTAGTTGCACCACAGTCGATATAGAGGTCCTCGAAATGAAACTCTTTCGCCCCTCCGTGATGTTCTGCATTGACACCAAATACACCTGTTAACTTTCCATGTGTGCCTAGAATTGTTACTTTCATGCCAATAGCAGGCTTGTGACTAATTCCACCTAATTTCTCTACGCGAATAAATCCATTTTGATCAATTTGCTTCACCATAAATCCAATTTCGTCACAGTGTCCTGCAAGAAGCACTTTAAATTCTGCTTCTGGATTAAGAATTCCGATCGCATTACCTGCGTTATCCGTTTTAATGTCATCTGCAAACTCTCTTACATAGTTCATCCATTTATGCTGGATTTCCATTTCAGCTCCTGATGGAGAAGCGGTTGATAACAATTCTAATAAAAAATCACGGTTCATACGATGCACCTCCGAATAGTTTATAAGTTCCTTTTTCATTGTATCTTACAGCAAGACTTCATTCTAGTTTTGTGTAATGGAGATCTTGTACACAAAAACACCCCGCACATTAGCGGGGGTGCTTCATTATTTCGACTCTTTTAATAAGATTTCTTCCACTTCTGTTTTCGTTGGAAGAGCGGTCATTGCGCCCTTCGTTGCAGCTGCTAAAGCACCAGACACGCTAGCAAATTGCGTCATACGTTTAAGCTCTTCACGCGATAGATCACTAAGAGAGCCTTCATATTCATTGAAACCGTTTAAAATGCCAGAAACAAATGCATCTCCTGCGCCTGTTGTATCAACGGCTTTAACTTTCATAGCAGGTACTCTAAGTGAGTAGTCTGGTGTGTAAACGAGACTACCTTCACCACCCATAGTAATAAAGATCACTGGAATACGATAATGAGCGAGCTTCTTAATTCCATCTTCGATCGCTTCTTCACCTGTAATGAATGTGAGCTCTTCTTCAGAAAGTTTTAGTATATCTGCCTCTGATAACATTGAGACGATCGTTTCTTTAGCTCTTTCTTCACTTTCCCAAAGGCCTAGTCGTAAGTTCGGGTCATAAGAAATGAGTAATCCATTTTCTTTTGCTTTTTCAACCGCTACCTTAGTTGCACTTCTAGAAGGTTCACTAATCATTGAAATTGATCCAAAATGAAGGATACGATGACGCTCGAATAATTCGTCACTTATTTCTTCTGCATGCAAAAAGCGATCGGCACTTGGGTTTATGTAAAAGTCAAAACTACGCTCTCCGTTTTCTGCATTTGTAACAAAGACAACTCCGGTTCGGGCTGACTCAGTTAAGATCATCGTTGATACATCAACACCATAATTCTTTAGCGTTTCTTGGAGAAATCGTCCGAGGACATCATCCCCAACTTTCCCTAGAAACGTGGAGTTAACACCGAGACGTGCAAGTCCAACAGATACGTTCGCAGGAGCACCACCAGGACTTTTTTGATACGTGAGATTGTCCTTGTCGAGAGGAATAAAGTCAATTAATGCTTCACCAAGACTAATAACACCTTTACTCATATCTACTTCCCCCTAAGTTAATCGAGAATAGAGCAGTGCTCAGAATCATTCGAGTACTGCTTTTCGTAATCATATCACGACACGGTAGATCACTAAAGAAAAAAACTTGTTATCCCATGATCCTTTTTATCATTTTTAGCCCGTTTTTAGCAGAGGGATAACGAAATGCAAAATCGAATTTCGTTGTTTGTTTCACAATGCTTTTCTGATGAGAAAATGCTTCAAAGCTCGCTTGACCATGATAGCTTCCAGTACCGCTTGAACCAACACCACCAAATGGTAGATAAGGTGAGACGATATGCATTAACGTGTCGTTCATACATCCGCCTCCAAAAGAAATAGAAGAAGTGATCAAATCTTGCATTTTTTCAGATTCCGAGAAAAAATAAAGAGCAAGTGGCTTTGGACGTCTGCGTACATCATCAATCACAGTATAAATATCTGTGAATTCAAGAACAGGAAGGATCGGACCAAAGATTTCTTCTTGCATGACAGGATCTTCCCAAGACACATTATCCATAATTGTTGGAGCAATGACACGTTCCTTTTCTTTATGTTGCCCACCTATTAATACGTCACCATCATTTAGGAATTCTTTTAATCTTTGGAAATGACGATCACTTACGATGTGACCGTATTTCTCATCAGACAATGGATCTTCTCCGTAGAATTCAACCAAAACTTGAGCCATTTGTTCTAACAATGCTTTCTTTACATCACGATGAACGTATAAATAGTCTGGAGCGATACACGTTTGTCCAGCATTTGTGAATTTACCCCACATGATTCGTTTAGCAGCCAAGTTTAAATTAGCATCTTTATTTACTATGGCCGGACTCTTTCCGCCAAGTTCAAGCGTTACCGGTATAAGTTGTTTAGCCGCAGCCTCCATCACAACTTTTCCGACTGGAACACTTCCTGTGAAGAAAATATGATCAAACGATTGCTTTAATAACTCCGTACTCGTATCTACGCCACCTTCAACGACAGCAATATACTTTCGCGGAAAGACTTCTCGAATCATTTTGGCAATCACAGCAGACACTGCGGGGGTTAGTTCCGATGGCTTTAAAACGGCACAGTTACCCGCTGCAATGGCACCAACAAGAGGGGCAATCTGCAGCTGGAATGGATAATTCCAAGGAGCAATAATTAATGTAACGCCATACGGCTCTCGATGAACATAACTTTTAGAACCAAGATGAGTGACAGGCGACTTCGCTCTCTCAGGACTCATCCACTCCTTTAAATGCTTTAGCGTAAACTTTATTTCTTCAAGCAGAAAACCAATTTCAGTTGTATAAGCTTCCCACTCTGATTTATGAAGATCTTCCTTAAGTGCTTTTAATACTTCAGGTTCATATTCTTTAATGACTTTTCTTAATGTCTCTAGCTTTTGTTTTCTGAAAGCATACGATTTCGTTTCCCCATTATAATAATACTCTCTTTGTGTTCTTACTATTTCTTCTATCACTTCCATCGTATCATCTCCTCAGGCAAGTCGTTTTATTGTTCTTAAGTTTAAACTTTTGAACATAAGGTGTCAAATCAAGACACTCCTAATGTTTAAATATCTCATTCATAGGGGAGAAAACTGTATAAAACGATTTACTAAAATCAAAACTATAGGATGCAACCAATAAGGAGGCTATTACCATCGAAACATTAGGTCACCATATTATCGCTGAAATGTGGAACTGTAACAAAGAGAAATTAAACGATTTAGTCTATATAGAAGAAACCTTTGCTAGTGCAGCACTTGAAGCTGGAGCCGAAATTAGAGACGTAGTCTTCCACCCGTTCGAGCCCCAGGGAATTAGTGGCGCCGTTATTATTGCTGAATCTCACCTTACCATTCATAGTTTTCCTGAACACGGATATGCTTCAGTAGATGTCTATACTTGCGGGGACAAAATTGACCCTTCAGACGCAACCAATGCTATTGCAAGAGCACTTGAAGCGAAGAAGATACACACAGTAAAAATTCCTCGTGGAACTGGAGAAATCACTGTGAATGAAGTTGAAAAAAGCGGCGTCGAAGCAAAGTAGAACGATCAAGAGCGGATGCATATCGTGCATCCGCTCTGTCTTTCACTCCTGATTCAACAATTGTCTGTAATGGGCAAGGGCAAGGAGCGGCCAGATCATTTTATAACTGTGATAGTGAACGTAAAAGCCACCTGGTAATCCTGCTCCTGTTGGATAAGTGAGTTCTTTATTTTCAAAAGCACCTTTCGTAAGATACTCTACTCCTTTATGAAGTGCATCACATTTATCTCCACAAATTGTTAAAGCATCAACTGACCAAGCGGTTTGGGAAGGTGTACTATAGCTAAGAGAAATATACTTTTTTTGTTCATCACTTTTACATGATTCTCCCCATCCACCATCTTCCTGCTGAATCTTTTTAAGAAATTCTAAACCCTTACTGATTGCAGGAAATGACGCACTATACCCCGCTGCCTTCAGTCCAGTTACAGCTGCCCATGTACCGTAAACATAGCAAATCCCCCACCTTCCGCACCATGAACCATCACTCTCCTGGTTGCTAACAAGCCACTTTACTCCTCTTACTACTGATGGATGATTATGTTGTAACCCAGCGAAGTTACATAGAAATTCGACAGTTCTTCCGGTAAGATCGGCTGACGAATCATCAGGAAAAGAAGATTGCGCTCCATCGATCGGTAGATCTTTCAATAGAAGAGCTTTACGGTCTGTTTCAAATGCGGGCCATCCCCCATCCTTATTTTGCATCGCAAGTATCCAGTTCACTCCTCGCTGCCAGCTATTTGAGGAAGAAGCATGTTTCATTGCTCTCAGGGCAGCTGTCGTATCATCTACATCTGGATGAATACTGTTTCCTTCACTAAATCCCCATCCCCCAGGAATAATATTCTGTTTTGCCATCGCCCAGTCTCCAAACTTTGTGTGTTGATTTCTTCCTAAATATTCACTTGCCTTCATAATGATAGGATCAACACTTGAAAGTCCTGCTTCTTGGAGCGTATGCGTTATTAGAGCAGTATCCCAAATTGTAGAGGGAGAGTTTTGAATATGATTCTCTGACAAACACAACATCCCCTTCAAACCATCTATAGCACGTAGAATAACCGGAGACTGTTTTTCATAACCAAGGGCGAGCATGGCATAAATCATGAAAAATGTGGCAGTAGCATAATTTAATAACGTTCCATCACTTTCAATTCGCTGTAACATATATTGTTCAGCTCTCTTTCTTGCTTTGAACAACTGATTATCTGGAAATTGAACTATGGAATCCCAAAATGATTTGATAGCGTCTGAAAAAACGCGTTCTTCATTTAATAAATGAGCGAGATCAGGTGTCCAGCTCGTCTTAATCGAATAGCGTAGATCCTGACATAAGATGATCGGCGCAAAATGAAGGCGGGCATAGGAGCTTAAATCAAAGAAAGAAACCGGAGAGGAACCAGGTATTAGCATAAATAACATCGGAAAATGGAAAAGCTGTGGCCATTCCAGGTGACCATTTAATGCTAGAAAAACTTTAGTCATTGAATCCGTTTTCTCTATCCCTCCCCACTTTTGGATATACCGCTCAGCTTTCTTCATCTGAGTATGCTCCCGCTCTATTTTCCCCGAATAAAGGAGGCTATGATACGCCTGAACTGTAGCCGAAAGATTCCCTTCATCATCTTCAAATAACTTCCAATACCCGCCCCTTGACTGATTCATCAGCAAACGATGGACAAGCTGATCCACTAATGTTTCTTCTTTCAATCCAAGTGTTCTTATGAGCACAATCATAACTGCATCAGTTAGAAGGCTATTCTCAAAACAGTAATGAAATGAGCCATTCTTCTCCTGGTGACTTACTGCTTCTTTTACTAATTCATCTATTCTCTCATTCACTCTCTTCATATCCATAACGGTACCCCCTGAATTTAGCTACCGTATTCTATTCACGAAATCTTTTGGCGATTCAAACTAAAAACTATTGTAAATTTTTTGAAACTTGTGTAAAATTCAAACGTATGTAAGGAATAAGGAGTGATTGAATGAAAAAATTTGGGCTTCCCATACTAACTGGCCTCGTTATTTTGTTATTAATTTTTCTCCATCAGCTGTCAATTCTTCAAGAAAAACCCGACGAAGAATGGAGTAGAACAATTGATTTAGACGTAGCAGCTGAGGATAGTGAAATGTTTGTGGAACATGAAGAAGAAGAAAGTACGTTATATTTCAGCGGCGATCCTGTGCGAAAAATCGTCGTTAACGAACAGCTTGAAACATCCTCAGAAAATCTCGAGTATGCTATTCCTGAAGGGTACTCTTTCTATGTTGATGATAAACAAGCCATTTACAAAAAAAAGGATGAAATTATCTATGCTCGAAATGGAGAAGAGCAATCCATCCTGAATAAGATTGAAGGTATAAATGCATCAAATGATGGGGTTATAGCCTGGTCACGCCACACGGTTTACTCCATTTCTCCAGAAGGAAAAATTGATTCAGAAACGGAGTTACCTCAATACATAAAAGGTGGAACCTTTGCAGAAAATGGGCAGTTATTTCTTTATGTTCAATCAGAAGATACAAATCAATTTTTAACACTTGATCCAGGCAAAGAACCAGTTATTATTCACGAAACCCCTCTCTCGTCCGGAGAATTATACAGCAATCTCCAGATGATTCAAGTAGATGAAACCGTGACGTTTACATATACAGTTAGTGCAACAAGACAGGGAACAAGAGTGATAAACACTTACTTCGGCGAAAGTATTGGTGGAGAAGAGGCTACAGTTAACCTATTGAAAATCACTAATGTTGAAACAGGAGATAGCTTCCCAAGGCCTAACTATTTCTCATTAACTAAAGTAGATGGAAAACCTCATCTGTTGTTTAGTGCAGAGGGCGAAATATCTCCGAAGCGTTCTGTTATAAGTATTTATGAAGCATCGCGCCAAGATGGAGAATGGTTGGCTTCTAGAAGAAGTACAAGTGAGGAACTTTCGATACGACCTGTTTCAATTACAGATCAATCGCTAGTTTGGATGGACCAAGAAGACAATGGCCTGGTTTTACATGGGGCATCTACTGATTCAACCGTAATTGAGAGCAGTATTGAAACGTCAAAAGATGATCTGAAATTCGCTCTTTATTATACATTCACAGCAATTGTAGGTATGTTCGCAATGCTAGCTTTTTCCTTTGGTTTTCTGATTCTACCGGCAGTTGCTTTAATGTACTTATATTTTGCAAATACAACTGCAGTTGAGCAGGATAAGAGCTGGGTAGAATGGACAATTGTCCTCCTTTGCGTTGGGTCCCAGATGATTTTCTTACCTTCGATTCTTGACGGCCCCTTTCAAAACCTTGCCCCTACCTATCTTACGTTTGAAGGAGCTCCATACGTCTGGCCAGTGATTATCTTCCTTGTCTCTTTCATCATCAGTCGAATAGGACAGGACCAAGAATGGACCATTCTTCAGCGTACTTCTTATCAGCTAGGATTAAATCTTGGAATTCTCATTTTTTTGTTAGGACCTTATATTTTATAATAATCAAAAAGAGGATGCCCGCTATAATGGGCATCCTCTTTTTATTTCGCCTGTTCAGCCGCTTTGTCGTTTACAGCGAGAATCGCCTCATGCAGAAGCTGACTGAAATCTCCCTTCCTCAGAACATCTAGTCCTGCAGCAGTAGCCCCACCTGGTGTTGTCACTTGATCACGCAATTCTCCTGCGTCTCGCCCATCTTTAAGCATTGAAGCAGATCCATAGATCATTTGCACAACAAGCTTCCTAGCTACATCAGCAGTTAATCCATAAGACGCAGCCGTTTTTTCAAGTGACTCTGCTAAGTGATAAACAAATGCTGGAGCACTTCCTGTAATTGCAGTAAGATCATGAATTTGCTTCTCAGACAACTCTTCAGACTCTCCGATAGCATCCAGAATGACCTGAAGTGCTTCACGATGATCCTCTGTAACGTGATTTCCACACGTGAATAATGAAATAGACTCACCGATATCAGCCGCTGTATTCGGCATGATCCAGGCTGTTGGACGTCCTGGAAGTGATGCTTCTAAAATAGAAGGACCAATGCCTGCAGCAACTGTAATGATAAATTGATTTGTTACTCGATCAGCTAGCTCTTTAAGAACAGTTGGATGTGCTGCTGGGGGCACTGCTAGAATGACAATATCATGCTCGGAAATGACATCCTGCCATACTCCTGTTTCAACTTCATACGTTTTTCTCAAATCATCCAATTTCTTCTGATCAGATTGATTCGTTACCGTAATTGTCCCCATATTTCCAGACTGTTTAAGTCCTGAGAAAATAGCCTCAGCCATGCGCCCAGCACCAATAAACAAGATATTAGACTTTTTCAATTATACCCCTCCTCTTTTCCAACTTAACTATACCAAACTGATGTACAATAGAAAAACGCCGGATTATAACCGGCGCTTTGATTACCAAAATTTAAACCCAGGAGACCCGGGTGGTGCATGTTCAATCATATGAACGACCGGTACTGTATAAGCCACAAGTATGAGTATTGTCGCAATGCTAAGCCATAGTCGCCAGTTTTCCAAAATAGCAGGCGTTTTCTCTGCATCTTCTGCCACTTCTCCGATCGGAAAATCTTCTTTTCCTTTTGGTGCAAAAAACGTGAGGTTCACAATAATGTAAACTAACAGCAAAATGGCAAGAAACAGGATTGATCCACCAACGGCCATCGTCACTTCATATGGAATCCACCCTAATGCATCAGGGTTATCCTGATAAGTCGTATAAGCTGTTCTCCTCGGTGCACCAAGTAAACCCACTGTATGCATGGCTCCTGACATAAAAAACATGCCAATTGCCCATAAAATTGTTTGCAAATTCGCTATGCTGTGCATTTTCCCCGTCAATACTCTTCCAGTAAGATGAGGAATTAGCCAGTAAGCAATGCCAAAGAAGGTAAGAGCCACACTTGAGGCAACGGTAAGGTGGAAATGCCCAGTTACCCAAAGCGTGTTATGCACAATCTGGTTCATTTGGTTACTTGCATTAATGATCCCACCAGCACCAGCTGGAATGAAAATCAACATTCCGACCATTGGCGCAAAGAACCGCGCATCTTTCCATGGTAATACTCGGAACCATCCAAAGAGACCCTTTGCCCCTTTGCGACGACCAGCGATTTCAAAAGAAGCGAATAGTGAGAAGGCCGTCATGAGTGAAGGAACAATAACCATAAACGTTAACACAACCTGTAGAAATTTCCAAAAAGGAGAAATACCAGATTCGAGTAACTGATGATGAAATCCTACCGGTATCGAAAATAGCAAGAAAAGGACGAAAGACAAACGCGCTAAAGAATCACTGAAAATTTTACCACCTATAATTTCGGGTATAATAACGTACCAACAGACGTAGGCAGGTAATAACCAAAAATAAACGAGCGGATGACCAAAATACCAGAAAAGCGTACGACTTAGAAGAATATTAATTTCATCCACCCAGCCGAACGACCATGGAATAAACTGAAAGATAACTGAAACAGCAACACCAATAGTAGCGACAAACCAAAGCACCATCGTCATCACAGCCATGAAGCTAAATAATGGAGATAGCTTCTCATGAGAAACTTTTTTCCAAATGTAGTACTGATGACACATCGCACCGCCCGCTAACCATGTTCCGATAATAAACAACGTTAATCCAATATAAAACCATGGAGACGCTTTTAACGGGGCATAGAAAGTATACAGAACCGTTCCCTCATTTAATAAAACCATAACAGTTGTAAGAACCGTTCCAATCGTCATTATGATATATCCCAGCCACGCCATACGGTATGGTTGGTCATAGAACTTCCCCATTGTTCTGCTCATGCCGGCATAAAAGAACCCAATAATAAAATAAGTTGTAAAAATAAGTGCGAGCAAGATCCCGTGTGCAGTCAAAAGCTGATAATACCCTATTCCTGCTGGTAACTGGATTGTTCCACTTCTTACTAACGTTTGTAGTAATCCTGCAATACCACCTAATAGAACAGATACAAAGGCAATTAACAAATGAGCCATACTGAGTTTTGCATCATTTCGATCTACTATAGAATGACTCATTTTGTCACCTCCAGAGGTACACCCATTGCCTGATGTCCTACCCCGCAATATTCATTACATAAAATCAGGAATTGTCCAGCCTCATCAAATGTATGTGTAATGGTATTCACGTGCCCAGGTGTAATCATCATATTGACATTCGTCTTTGGGATTTGAAATCCATGAACAACGTCTTTACTAGTAACTTTAAAATGAACGGTAGCCCCTTCAGGTATTTTCAGCTCATCATTTGATTGAAAAGTGAAGGCTTGAGCAACTAAAACCGCTTCATATTCATTCTCACCTATTTTCTTTAAACCAGGTTGATCAAAGGGCGCGGTTACATCTACTTTTGTTGGATCAAGAATATCGTTATCACTCGGTGGCGTATGCCCCATTGCGAAAGCGTTCACACCAATGACTAAAAGAAAAAGAATAAGTGTCCCGCTCCCAATCATAAGCCAAAGTCTTTCTAATTTGTGCATGTGCATCTCTTTTCCCCCTTTCTAAAGACGAACCATATATAGCCAGTACACCCCAAACCAGGATAATAGAATAAAGCCACCAAGTAACATTACTGCGACCATCGTTCCTTTCAGGTTTGGTCCTCCCTTATTTATTACAACTTTTCTCGCTGTTTCTTTCTTCTCCTCAAGAGCCCCCATCACTCATCCTCCTTTATACTTCACTATAGGTTTATTGTATGAGAATACAGATTCCTAATCTGTGACTAAACTCACTAAACAAGAGAACATTCACGAGTTAGCCAATATATCTGAATTTAGCCATTATTTATCGATTTTGGCGAATATCCTCTTCCACAACCTCCGCACGCCATCACGATCAAGTCAAAAAAAGAGTTCAGGATTAAAACTCCTGAACTCTCACGCCTTATAACCTGCATATGTTTTTTGGACAGCCTTCGCAATGACATATGGCTTTCAATTTATCGAGATCTTCAATCAGGATTGCTCCCCCATCATAGGCTATAATCTCATCCTTCTTAAGCTGGTTGAGCATTCGATTAACCGTTTCTCGAGTTGCTCCAATCAAGTCTGCAAGCTCCGTATTTGTAAACTTCGTAGTCATACGAATACTTGGTCCTTCTTCAACCCCATAAGTATTGGCGATTCTAATCAAAGTTGAAGCGAGTGCTCCATGCTTTCCGAAAAACATCAAATCGCGTAATTTTGTTTGGGTAAAACGCTGCATATAGCCCATCCATTTCATAAATTCAATGGCAAGATCCCCATTTTGCCATAAAATTGTTTCAAGATCTTTCTGCTGGATGATACCTAGACTACAATCCGTCATGGCTTCTGCACTAAAGCTATTCTGCGCATGACTATCATCATGGAATTCTCCGAACAGATCTCCTGCTTGAAAATGATAGAGTACAAGATCTTTACCCTCATCAGAACTCTTCGTAAGTTTTACTGCTCCGCTTATCAAATAGTATATATGATTCGATTCATTGCCTTCCCAATAAATCGTTTCGCCACGCTTAACCTGCTGTTCATACATTAATTCCTCTAATTTAATAAAATTATCCTTTGAAAATGACTGTGTATTGTATCCGCCTTTATTCATAGTGGAGATGGGACAAGTAACTTTCATGATTTTCGCCTCCTATAATGTTTCTCTTAGCATCATTATAAGAGTTCCACTCCATTCTAAGTGTGATATACATCACACCTCAATCAATTTTCTCTTAAAAATGTGACATTGTTTACAGCCTAGTTTCCCCAAACCATATTACATTTAAGTTAACAAAAAAATTGGAAGGTGATGAGCATGCTAACAGGAATCATTTTAGCCGGAGGACCTAGTGATTATGTAAAAGGTCACCATAGATCCCTTCTACTACATCATAATGAGCCACAAATCTTATGTCAGATCAAAAAAATGAGTCAAATTGCAGATGAGATCATTATCGTTACAAATAATCCTAGAGAGTTACTACCACACGTCCCAACAAATATTCGCATCATTACGGACTTTTATCTAAATAGGGGACCTATAGGAGGATTGCATGCCGGACTATCTCTCGCTAGAACAGAAATAGCGTGGGTTATTGAAGTAGACACACTTTCCATTTCAACATCTATGACAAGTAAACTAATTAAAAACGTATTGTGCTATCATGCAGATGGCGCAATTCCATTGGTAGATGGGACACTTAAACCTCTACAGGGCGTCTATAGGACAAGTACAAAAGCAACCTTAACGAAGTTACTTCAACAAGAAGATACCACTCTGTCTACTTTTCTAGAAAACATTCACACCGTTTCAGTGAGCTCTAATTCAGACTATAAAATCCGACCACATCATACGCCCCAATAGACATGGTGAATTCACCATGTCTATCCTTTTGATAGGAACATGCTTTTCTCATCAAAAGGTGATAATATAACGGTGATGCAAACTAATTTCATATTAATAATATACATATGGATATGGGTGAACTTAATGAAAAAAACATCCGTTATTGTTGGAATACTTTTCTTTATTGTGGCTGGTCTCATAGTTGTGCTTTCTACACAAAATGAAACTGAACCTCAGCAGCCGTCTGAGCTGCTCACGACCTATCGGAACATCTCTCAACAAACTGAGGAGAATACAGCTATTCAGAATGCTTCCTTAACGCTTTCGGCGGTGGGAGATATACTCATTCACGACCGAGTTTATGAAAAGGCAGTAGTAGGCAATGGATTTAACTTTAATCCAATGCTTGAAGATGTTCAAAACCAATTAAAGAAAGCTGATATTACGATCGCCAATCAAGAAACCGTCATCGGCGGGACATCAATCGGCCTTTCATCTTATCCTTCTTTTAATAGTCCAACAGAAGTTGGGGACGCACTTAAAAATTCCGGAGTAGATATTGTATCGATGGCGAATAACCATACTTTAGACCGAGGAGAAAAAGCCATCCAAAATGCGATTAAACATTGGAACAAAATCGGCGTTCTTTATACAGGAAGTTATGTTTCAAAAAAAGATCGCACTATCATTAGAACGATTGAACATAATGGGATAACGCTGGCTTTTCTCTCCTATACTTACGGAACCAATGGCCTCCGCCCTCCTGGAAATAAACCTTATCTCGTGAACTACATTGATAAACAACTCATAACTCAAGATATTCAAAAAGCCAAAAAGGTAGCGGATGGGGTAGTTGTAAGCTTACACTTCGGAAATGAATATGAACGCTATCCAAACAATAACCAGCTAGAACTTAGTTCTTATGTAGCTGAAGCGGGAGCAAACCTGATTTTAGGTCATCACCCCCACGTTCTCCAGCCGTTAGAATGGATTGAAACAAACGACAAGCGCAATGTATTGGTTGCCTATTCACTAGGTAATTTTTGGTCAGGTCAAAAAGGGGATTACAAAGATATCGGAGGCATTCTTGAGGTTCAATTCGTCAAAAAGAATTTCCGAGGAAACTCTATGCTCTCAATCACTTCCCCAGCATTTACTCCGACTTATGTAGATAATGAGTATAAAGTCCACCCGCTAAGTGAAGTAAAACCTGATTTATTAAATGAAATGAATCTTCATATGAAGCAGTGGATGCCAGATTTACAGGTTCCAAAACCATAAGAAAAAAGCCCGTTATCAACGATAACGGGCTTTTTTCTACGATAGGATATATCAACCATCAACAACAAGATTATGACCATTAATATAACTTGCGTCCTCACTTGATAGAAAGTAAACCACTTTTGCGATTTCAAGAGGCGTTCCAAATGACCCTCTAGGATGTTGTTTATAGGCTTTCTGAAACCCATCCTCTGTGCCATATAACTTCCGAGCAAGAGGGGTATCAATTGGTCCTGGCGAAATAACGTTCACACGTATTTTCCGCTTCGCATAACGACTTGCCAATGATTTCGATAGTGAGACGATACCTGCCTCTGTTGCATTGTAAGCTGGAAGAGCTGCGTTGGAGGTTCTCAATGCGCTACTTAAAAAAGCATATTCCATGTATCTGGACCAACAATCCCATCTACTGATAATCCTTTTCTTTTCTGATAAGCCCTTACAGCCTTTTCAGTTGCGGGTCCAAAGATACCATCTGGGTTCACATTAACCGCTCGTTGAACGGCTTCTACATCTTTGCCACGATCGCCATTCATCACATATCGACCAGGGTAAGGTCTTACTGGAGCATTCATAGAGAACCCACCTTTTGGAGCTCGCTTCAACGCAGCAAGTGTTTTGGGACCAACAATCCCATCTTCCACTAGACCTGTTAATCGCTGAAATTTCTCAACTGCTTCCTGCGTTTCTCTTCCAAAAATACCGTCCGCCCCAAATTCACGCAGGTCCATTCCTGCACGAATGAGAAGTTCTTGAATTCTCTCAACTTCTTTCCCACGATCACCTGCACTAACAATAAGTGTGCTGGTAGTAGATTTCACCTTCCCAGGGCTACTTATTTCTTTAAAGTTTTTCCAAACACCTGTTACATCTTCAATAAAAGTCGACCATGTAATTCCATAGCGATTTAATGCATTCTCAGGATCTGTTCTACGTGTTGGATCAAGTGTTGAGTGGGCAACTATATCTGATTCAGGATCGAGTTTATATTTATCACATAAATAAGCATGGTACCAAACATAGCGGTCATAGGCCTCTATAAAGGATATACCTCCTCCCCAACAAAGTTCCACACCGATCGCTTTATCGTTCGCATCTCCGTTATAAAGGAGATTGTCCTTTTCCGTTACATAACGTACATGCCATGCTTTTTCAGTTAATGGAATGATTTCAAGAATAATTGAATCATCAATAAACGTATGAGCAGACGCTGAGATAACATTTTTAGCAAAATAGGCTCGATTTACGTATGCCGTTGAACCTGGATTACCTGTATCATGAGCGACAATAAAGCTAATTCCATCATTTTTTTCTTTTGGTCTGGACTTGCCTTTATCGATATAGTCTCTAGTAATTGTATATTTTGAATTACTTGCCATTATTTCACTCTCCCTTTCTTTTCTTCCCCCCTCCTCTCTAATATCCATCATATGTAAACAAATCTTATCTGGCTCGCTTCTTTGTGTCTTATCAAATAAAATTAGTCAGGTGCTGAGTAGCCCTGACTAATTTATTGATTCTTCGTTATCAATTAGACGATCATTCATAAACCCTTCCCAATCACTAAATTGATAAAGAGTCGGAGTGAGCACCAATTTTTCTAATATCCCTGCATATGTTTCTTTGTTGTTATCATCAATTAACGTTGATAGAGCTGTTCGAATCATTTCTGCTTCTCTACGCGTTATGTTCATTTGAAGTCCTCCTTTCCCCCTTTTACATAATTTCTCCGATAGACGTCATAATCATGTGCTTTTTTTGCCAGAATAACGATGAGGTGAACACAAAATGAACCAGGGAATGAATACAGCTTTATCAGCGATCATGCTAGCACAAGGGTTAAAAATAGTAACACATAAAGCGAAATCGGGACATTGGGATTGGCGCCCTTTCTTTCAAACGGGAGGAATGCCAAGTTCTCATTCTGCAGGTGTATCTGCTTTAGCTACTTACACAGCATTAAAAACAGGAAAAAGCTCTGTCGAAACAGCACTGGCTGTCGTATTTGGAGTGATCGTCATGTATGATGCACAGGGTATTCGACGACATACGGGCGAGATAGCTCGATTGGTCAATGACCTAGATGAAGACATCGAACTATTATCGGGGCACTATCCTGATTTATTTCACGCGAGACGAGATGTTGAATTAAATGAACTTCTAGGTCATCAGCCTGCTGAAGTGGCCGGTGGTGCTTTGCTAGGGATTGGCCTTGGGTTAATAGGTTATTTCTCGAGGAAATAATTAACAAATAAAAAGTTGACAATACTTCTCAAGCGTGTATAATGTGTAGTTGGGGTAACAAAAACCCGATATTAACAACTAGCTCCTTTAAAATAAGGAGAACTAAAATTCATAACTGGAAAGGTATGAACAGCATGATTCTAATTGGCTTGTATCAAGTTAATGGCCATACTACAATTGCTGTTGATCCTCCTCACTCACACTGGCGCGGCTTCGGAGCCGTAAGGATGGAAGAGAGGTAGGGCTTTCGTTGTTTGAGAGATCAACAGATCTCTATGGTATGTTTACCGCGGCAATGAAGGAGTTACTGTTAATAAATAACGATCGTTATATAAAACGTAGAAAGAGCGCATCTAAGCGATGCGCTCTTTATCAATTTATAGAGAGTTGCCTTCATCTTTTCTAACAATGATGTCGGCAATCACGCCTCCAGTATAGAAGATGGATGAAATAATTCCACTAACACCAAATGCACCTAATGCGATAATCCAGCGCATTGGATAAGGTTCTTCAATAGTTGAATAATTTGGTAAGTTTTCTCCAAGTGTAATACCAATGAATATAGCGGCCACAATACCTGCTAGTAATGTGTATACTGACATTTTTCTAAGTAAATATCCGTTCACGTTCATTACCTCCTTCTCTCCTAATCATTCCCTCTAAATAAGCAACAAAACATGAAAGGAATCTGATCAATAGTGAAATATTGGACTGGTCATTATTTATTCCCCGGTGTTTATTGTGGTAAAACCATAGAGCTAGGTAAAGAGAGAAAGTATTGAACAACGGCTACTATGTTAAAATAAGATGAAACACTACAAAAGTGCACCAATCATGATAGTGTTAACGACATAAAGTACTGATACTACATTTAACAGAAGCCCCCTGTGGCCCACTATATACGATAATAAAGGAGTAACGATATGACAATGTTTGATCAACACCCTTTTCTTTCTGAAAACTGGCAAGCTGCCGGCTTTAGTAATTTCTCAATGGTTCAAGAACAAGCCATTCCTCGGATCTTGAACGGAGAAGACTTACTAGTTGAAGCTCCAACCGGCACTGGAAAAACACTTGCTTATCTTTTACCGATTATGCAAATGCTTGATCCAGATAAAAAAAATACACAGGCTATTATTCTTGCTCCTACGCGAGAACTCGCCATGCAGGTTTTTGAAGTTTCTCAACAATTCCTAAAGGGCAGTAACATGACAGCTGCTTCAATGATTGGGGGAGCTGCTATTAAACGACAGTTAGACAAACTTAAGAAGCACCCCCAGCTCATTGTTGGTACACCCAATAGGATTGCCGAGCTAATTGATATGAAAAAATTGAAAATGAACGAAGTAAGAACCCTTGTAGCCGATGAAGCTGATCAAGTGCTACATCCGTCTACCTTTGAAGATGTCTCCTATATTTGTCAATCTGCGCTAAGAGATTGTCAGCTCCTTTTCTTCTCTGCCACGCTCAGTGATAAAGTGCTCTTGCAGGCAAAGAAACTATCTGATAATCCTTCCGTCTTAAGCATCAAGGCTACAGCAGAAGACAAAAAAGCGATTGACCACAGTTACTATGTAACAAATCGACGAGAGAAGCCAGAATTACTGCGGAAGCTAGCTCGTAAAGACGGTGTAAAAGCGCTAGCCTTTGTTAACAACAGTAACTACCTCTCTCGATTGAAAGACATTCTTGCAACTAAGAAAATTTCATTCGATGTATTAGATAGTTCGACAAATAAGACGGAAAGAAAGAATGTATTAAATCGTTTCCGTAATGACCAAATCCAATTGCTATTAACAACTGACCTTGCTGCAAGAGGACTAGACATCGATAATATTACTCATGTTTTCCACTATGATTTATCTGAAGATGCAAGAACATACCTGCATCGCTCAGGACGAACAGGACGCATGGGGAAAGAGGGTTCAGTTGTCACGCTATTGCTCCCTGGTGAAGAAAAGTATCTTGAGAAAATTACCCAAAAGCTAGATCTTGAACTCACTAGAAAGAACGTGCCAAGACCATCTACTACTAAATCTCGTAAGCGTAATTAAGTATAATACTAAAAGCTGCCTTTCATCGATAATTATCGATGAAAGGCAGCTTTTTGAATCTATTAATCCCCATTAAACATATCGAAAAGACCTCTTGCCATACTTCCCTCGCCCTTACTTCCACCTGGCGTTTGAGGCATAGCTGCAAATACTCTGCTTGCAAGACGACTAAATGGAAGAGACTGCACCCATACTGTTCCAGGCCCTTTAAGCGTTACAAAAAACAGCCCTTCCCCACCAAATAAAGCTGTCTTTACTCCTTTAACAAACTCGATATTGTAATCCACCTCTCCAGTCATCGCCACTAAACAACCAGTATCAAGACGAAGCGTTTCCCCCATTTGAAGCTCCTTTTTGTGGATCGTTCCTCCAGCATGGACAAAAGCCATACCATCTCCCTCTAGCTTCTGCATGATGAACCCTTCTCCTCCAAAGAAACCTGTGCCTAATTTCTTCTGAAGCTCGATACCTACTGATACGCCTTTTGCTGCAGCTAGAAAAGCATCCTTTTGACAAATAATCTTCTTATCCCATTCACTTAAATCCATGGGAATAATTTTTCCGGGATAAGGTGAAGCAAAAGATACATGCTTTTTCTCTTTTCCTTCATTTGTAAAAGCCGTCATAAACAAACTCTCGCCAGTTAAAACACGTTTACCTGCACTAAATAATTTCCCCATTATCCCGCTTTGTTGACCACTTCCATCGCCAAAAATAGTCTCCATTTCAATATGATCTTCCATCATCATAAGGCTCCCTGCTTCAGCAATAACAGTTTCCCCTGGATCAAGTTCAACTTCTACAAACTGCATATCATCCCCATATAGTTTAAAATCTATTTCGTGGTTGTTCATTCACAGCTCTCCCTTTTATCATTGTGATAGCTATACGTTCTAACATAATGAAAGGTTTCGAATTCCTTACAGTAAAAAACCTGCTCCATAGGGAGACAGGCTTTTCACTCTTTACTTCGTACGGGCCATTTCTTTTTCATCCAGCGGGGATACGCGCTTTACTGTTCGGCAAACTTCTTCTATATCAAATGGTTTAGCAAAATGAGTAATTGCTCCTAGTTTCATAAATTCTTGCACGAGCTGTAATTCACCGTATGCAGTCATAAAAATAACCTGGACTTTTTCATCAAACTTCTTTAACGCCTTAAATACTTCTAATCCATCCATACCGGGCATTTTCAAATCGAGGATTACGAGATCAGGACATTCCTGCTTAAAAAGCTCAATTGCCGTCAAACCGTTTGCAGCTTGAAGTGTTTGATACCCTTCTTTCTTAAATAGTTCACCTAATAACACTCGAATGCCATACTGGTCGTCCACAATTAATATCTTCTTCATCGTATGCCCACCTTTTTTGCGATATAGTCTCAGATCATGTGACTTCCTATCATTATTGTGCATCATCTAAAGCCGATTGAAAATAACTTCGTCGAAACTAGTCACGAGATTACAAATCTCGCACATTTTCGCCCTATCGAACGTTCATTATTAAGAAATGTAAGCGCATTATAGAAGACAGACGTTCTTTTTTACCATTTTACAACTTTTTACTGATTTTTTGTTTTATTTTATGAGACAGGGGAAGAGTTTACTAGAACAAATTTAGGAGGGTATATTAAACCATGACTGGTCCTACAATCCAGACGATTAAAGAAATTGAGAACAAAGCTATGAAAGATCATCGAGAGGCTTCAGAAGCTAGAAATGTTGTAAGAGAAGCAACGAAAGTGAATTCAATCCATCCCTCATAGACTATAAGTTAACTATAAAGCTAGAAAAGCAGATAGGTGCATATGCGCCTATCTGCTTTTCTACATCAATGAAACAACCGCCGTTTGGCGGTTGTTCATTATTTATTTTATTTACGCTTGCGATAAGTTCTCTTCAGTTCCATTTCAGCTGCTTCGTCTAACGTTTCGGGATTGTCCGGATCTCTTTCAAGAGTTCTTTCTACATCACGTTCAATCACATCATCAAACGTTTCAGCACCTTCTGTTTCGACGATTATCTTTTCGATATCGCGATTAACGACTGTAGACATCGGAACTTCCGACTCGTCTAACTCTGCTGCTCGCTTGATTGAATATCCGCTTACTAATGCTTCTTCCTCTGCAGCAGGAATTTCCTTCTCACCTTTGCGATTCTTCACTTTGTCCACAATGTCATTTGATTTAGTTTTGACGGATTGAGCAAAAGCGCTCGATTTATTTTTCATGTTACCTGATACTTCTACACTTTTATCTTTTGCCTTTGTCACACTATCACTAATATCATTTCTAAGCTCTTTTCCAGCCTTTGGTGCAAGCAGGACACCAGCTGCTGCTCCTACCACACTACCTGCTATTGCCGCTATTGCCGGACCTTTAAACTGACTTTCTGACTTCACTGGATCTGTTCGATCAATACGAATCACTTCTCTAGTTGAGGATGAATATCCTTCTGGTGCTGGCTCACGTTCAACCTTCACCTCATGGTTTGATTTTGAATCTTTCATCGTTATCCTTCCTCCTTAACAGATTGAATGTTTGATTTCTTAAATCGATACTTTTCCCACATTGCCAGAGCAGTACTTCCCCAATTCGCCGCCTCCGCAGCTTTTCCCTGCTTCGACTCAACACCTTTTTCAACAGAGTGGCTTAGCTTAGAAAAAGAACGTGATAAATTTTGAAGAGAAGCTCCTGTTTCTTTAACTGACTCAAACACTGGTGAGAATTCACCAACCTTTGATTGAACTTCATCAGCAAGTACGTTTGTTTTATGCAACATCATTGTGGTTTCTTTCGATAATCCATTGATCTGCCCTTGTAAAGAATCGATCATTTCTGCTGTGTTAGAAAGAGTTTTTTCAGTAGATTTTAACACTTTAATTAAAAATACACTTAATACTGCGAACACGATTGCGATAATAGCTACTGCTACATAAAGAATAATTTCCATTACAATGCCTCCTACTTCTAATTGAATATAATTACCAATACCCTCGAGTAGGAAATATAATCATAAAATTAACGTGCCGTAAAATAACTCTATTCTAAAACATTTCTTCAATCGTTGTTTTTAGCCTACTAAACAAAGGAAAGTGAGCCTCATGAGGTGAGAGTCCTTCTAGTAAACTATTGTAAATCGACTCATAATACCACTTTTGCTTTTCTCGACCACGGTTAAACCTCTGCCAAATTTGTTCTCCTACTTGATCATAATCTTTTTTGATTGTCGTTAAGTTGTGAAGTTTATCAGCACAAGTAATTTGTTTTACTGAAAATGGCGCCTGCTTCACCTTTTCAATCGTATGTTCTTTTCTTTTTTCCCATTCTAATTGCTTATCAGGTTCAGAACACGCCGCTACTAAATTCGCCACAACTTGACCAAACTCTTCTTTCAACATTTCATAAGTAATTGACGTATCCTCTATCACATCGTGAAGAATTCCTGCTGCAATCGTTTCTTCAGAAGCTCCTGATTCCATTAAATAGAATCCAACTGTTATTGGGTGTGAAAGGTAAGGGAGCGTTGACTCTTTCCTATATTGGCCATCATGTGCCAATGCTGCTATTTCGACTGCTTTCTCAATGATTTTCATATACAATTCCTTCTTTCTGATTACGTTTTAACGGAAATCGCCTTTGATAAGTCATCATTCTCCAAATCCATTCGATTGGTCCATACTTAAATTTACATAGCCAGACTCTACTGAATCCGATTTGTATAAGGAAAATGCAAATTAATAAAAGAACTCCCGTGCTTACTTCTGTTTCTCCATAAAAACCCAATCCATAATTGTAGAAAATAAGCGTACTAACAATAGATTGCATTAAATAATTCGTAAGAGCCATTTTCCCTACCCATTCAAGCGCTTTAAGACTTCTTCCTGAATAATAAATTAAGGAGATAGCTGCCATATAAAAGAGTGAAACGAGTGGCCCACCGAGACTATCCTGAAGATGCGAAAAGGCGTAAGATTCAAAAACAAAAGGCGTTAACTTCACCAAGAATCCTACAGAGCCGATAACTAGTAACTTTTTCACTAATGATAGCTGATTGCGATGCCCATTGAACCATCCTTCTTTCGCAAAAGCTGCCCCTATTAGAAAATAAGGAAAAATAGAAAATAAAAGAAAAACGCCACTTACTCCTCCATTTACATAATACCAATCGCTTACTCGTTCATTTAAAATCTCAATATAGCTTCCCGAACCATACACCAGAATCGAATTTCTTATGGCTTCTGGGTCATGCGATGTTAAGTCAGCCGTACTAAACGGTAGCAACAAGAGAAAGAATATGACGGCATAAAACAACCATAATCCTAGACCTATTTGCAATAGTCGTTTCCCTTCCATTCGGATAAAGAAAAGTAGCAATAATCCACATAGACTATACGTAAATAGAATATCTCCATGCCAAATGGCAACAAAATGAAAGATTCCAATGATAAATAGGAATAGTAAGCGTCTCAGCATTATAGGAAGAAATCTAGAGCCACGTGATGTTACTCGGTTTTGTAGAATAATAAAACCATACCCAAACAAGAAAGAAAACAACGGGTAGAAACTGGCTTGTGCAAAAAAATCAATGAGGTTCATGACAAGCTGATTCCATTGATCACCCCAGTAGTTTATTTTATCAACGTACATCCATGGAGAATGAAAATCGACCATGTTAACAAAAAAAATACCAAGCAAAGCAAAACCACGCATGGCATCAATAGATTGAATTCGATCACTTGCACTTGTAGGATTTAGGGCTGCATTCTTCATTTCATTCATCCTTTACTTGAGTCTTTTTCCTCTCAGAAATCGTTCCACATCATCACAGCGTTCTCCTTCTTTTGACTCATCTTATCAGATATTAGAAGGATGACCAGCATGAATTCCTATTCTCAAATAAGACATTTTGAATATAATTCAAGGAAAATCTACCCAGTTTACATCAAACTATTCTATAATAAACACACACACAAATTATGGAAAAATTACTATATGAAACCCTTCGCGCATGCAGATCGTCTTTTGTTTGAAGGGCCGAAGGAGGAAGGCGCAACCTTGGGGAACAAAGAACCAACAGAATATCTTGACCTTACCAATAAGGAAGCCGTCCTTGAAATGATAATGGATGAATACGGTGAAAGTGTTGTTTGGCTTGCTTTCAGTTATTTAAAAGACAAAGAAAAAGCGGAAGATGTTGCACAAGAAGTCTTTATTGCCTGTTATACAAAATTAGATACCTTTAATATGGAAGCCTCACTTAAATCCTGGGTATTAACTATAACTGCGAATAAATGTAAAGACGTACTCAAAAGCTGGTCTTATCGAAATATTGTGTTTGCCCAATCCTTATTAAATACGTTTAAACATAGCAGCTCTGAACCTGACATGGTCTTAATTGGGTCAGAAGAAAATAAAGAGCTTGCTACAAATGTCCTTAAACTTCCAGCCAAGTATCGAGAAGTCATCTTTCTTCATTACTTTGAGGATTTAAAGGTTCAAGAAATCAGTGATTTGTTATCAATTAAAGAAAACTCGGTTAAAACAAGATTGCGGCGTGCCAGGATGCTACTTAAAGAAATGTACTAAGGAGGGTGACAATGGACAAACGATTGAAAGACCTTCGTTCGCGAATGATCGATACAAAAGCTGTCACCTTCGATCATACTCATAAAGATCATATTCGAAGAAGAATTAAGGAAACATCCATTTCTAGATTCAATCTGATAAATTCTCTGCAAAACTTTTTTCCTATTGCGCTAACCTACCTTACTCTTCTTTTCCTAGTAGTTAGCACTGGACTATTTGCAGCATCTGAAGTTGGCCTTGTACCTAAGAATAGTTCTGTTAGCATTAATGAACATTCTCTTACAAAAGAAATGTTATATGAAAATGTCCTTGCCTCTGCAGAAATGATTGATATACAGAAGGATCAGGAAAAAGTTCGCTCCATTGCCCTTTCGTACTTAGAAAATCAGCGTAACTGGAAGATCACCAATCATAGCGCTACCTATGGAACTCATTCCACTGTTCTTGTTCAAGGTAAAATCACAGAAGGATATTTTGAGAAGATGACTTTTAGCATCTGGATTGAACCAGAAACCGGTCTTCCATTAAACTTTGTGATTCGCAATCAAGAAAGTAGTGTTCTTGAACAATTTAAACTACCTGACGAAACACTCGCCCATGCTGAGCGGCAAAAATAAAGGCTCCCGTTTTGAAACGGGAGCCTTTATTAACTATTTGCATGTGTCATCTAATACCCGGGAAGTATTTAATAGAAACTCCCGATCAAGATCAGGAAGTTCATCGAGATCAATACTTGTCAGTAAGTAGTGATGGAATCGCTGAACATCTGCTTTAATTTCTTTGCGTTGACCATCCGCGGTTAAAATAAGTGCATCAAGTATACCATTTAACATGGATACATCGTCTTTACCGTAGTGTCGAATTTGATAAAAGGCCTTATAAAGATATTGAAAGAAAGGCTTAGGCGTAGTTAATACACGTAAATTTCTCTTATCATCAAAAAACGCTTCCTTAGGTTCATACGTATGGCCAATTTTGGCGAGAATTGTACCAATTCGATTCGTGCAGTTCACAGCTGTGTGAGGATCATTAACAGAGGGAGAAATAGCCCTAAGAGCAATATCAACTAGTTTTTGAATTGAAAATTCTAAGTCCTGGTCATTTATTCTCTCTGTTCCAATTGCAATGATATTTAATATATCACTTGATGAAATCGAAGAAGCATCTTTAGCCCAGATCGTGGCAATCCTAGATCCGTTTTGTACATAGTTTCCTACATCTGCATCTAGTCTTAGTACACTTTCATATTCAGTAGCCAATTTAACTAGTTTAGGGTAGGGTATTCGCTGAATGTAGCCCATTTTCTTACTATATATGGGTATACCTGCCTCTTCTTTTAACTCTTTTTCTTCCCATCTATCCCACTTCTCAAAGGTTTCACCTTCATGTAATTCACTTTTACTTTCGACAAGGTATAGCGATCTGCGTGTGATTTTTTCAATCAAATTATTGACCTGTACGAAAGTAGCCGAATGATGAATAAATAATACAAAGAACAATAAGCACGCAATTGCAAGGATGACTGTTAAAAGAGGTGATAAGATAATCCGGCCGTCCTTACCAGTTAATAAAAGCATATTCACAAGAGCAAAAATAAATCCAGCCACAAAAACACCTAGCACGTGCTGTGTGAAGCGATCAGAAATAAAATCTTGTAACACCCTCGGTGAAAACTGTGAAGAATAAGTTGTAAGCACCACCATAATAGATGAGAATGAAATGGTTGTCATCGTTAAAATAGCCGTAATTAACGGTGCATATAGTGCCTGAGCGATTTTCTCCGTAGCTAGAAATAGCTTAGGAATTGTTCCTTCAAGTTGCGCAATATACATAATGTCAATCCAAGTACTTAGAGCAACAACTACGATAGATACGATGCCATATACGACTGGAAGGAACCAGAAGCTGTTGCGTAAATTAATCGATGTCTTAGAATAATTCATGTGCAAAATCCTCTTTCACTATTGTGTCATCTCTTTCTTGTTCCCTCATTCACTTGAGTTAATCCTAATACTCGATAATGGATTAATATCCCATGTGAGTAACCGTGCTTTGTAATATGCCTCAACCTCTTCTGAGGGCCCGAATGGTCGGAAAATGAACGCAAACCATGAACATAACTTTTAATAAATGAACGGTAGAATCCTATATCTATCTTTCCCCCATTCGTGATAAGTTTCCCCAACTGACATATAGAGCATTCTTTCTTCAATCCGGATACGGTATAAGAGAGCCGGGACAATGAGTAGAATAGATAGTAAAATGCCGCCCCACGTAGCTATGTATAATGGAAATCCTATAATGATCAAGAGTAGTCCGGTATATAGAGG